>JBFXJV010000368.1:0-3728 GCA_050174515.1 Methylocystis sp. | reverse complement strand
TCACCGCCAATCGCCGCGAGTTCGACCGCGTGCCGGGCCTGATGGTGACGGACTGGAACGATCGATGAGGCGGCTGCTCGCGACTGCTCGTCACGCCGCCTGCGCAGACTCGGCGCAAGCCGCCGCATAGGCCCAGTCGAGCCATTGCGTCAGCAGCGCCACGTCGGATGTTTCGACCGTCGCGCCGCACCAGATGCGGAAGCCTGGCGGCGCGTCGCGATAGGCGCCGAAATCATAGCCCGCGCCCTCCCCTTCGATCATCGCGACCATCTTCTTGGCCAGCGACGCCTGGGCGTCGGCGCCTGTCGCCGCGCTCGCTTGGGAGAAGGCAAGGCAGACGCTGGTGTTGGACCGCGTCGCCGGGTCCTTGGCGAGGAAATCAATCCAGGGCGTTCTTTCCACCCAATCGGTCACGGCCTGCGCATTGCCGTCGCAGCGCGCGAAAAGCGCTTCAAGACCGCCGATCGACTTCGCCCAGGACAGCGCATCGAGATAATCTTCGACCGCGAGGAGCGACGGCGTGTTGATCGTCTCGCCTTGAAAAATCCCCTCGTTGAGCTTGCCCTTTTTGGTCAGCCGGAAAATCTTCGGCATCGGCCAGGGCGGCGTATAGCTCTCCAGCCGCTCGACGGCGCGCGGCGAGAGAATGAGCATGCCATGCGCGGCCTCGCCGCCCAGCACCTTCTGCCAGCTGTAGGTCGTCACATCGAGCTTGGCGAAGTCCAGCGGCTGCGCGAAGGCGGCCGAGGTCGCGTCGCAAATTGTCAGACCCTTGCGGTCTGACGGAATAAAGCCGGCGTTGGCGACGCGCACCCCGGAAGTCGTGCCGTTCCAGGCAAAGACAACGTCATTGTCGAAATCGATCCGCGCGAGATCGGGCAGTTCGCCGTAAGGCGCGACAAGGCTTCGCGCCTTCTCGATCTTCAACTGGTTGAGAACGTCATTGACCCAGTCTTTCGAAAAGCTCTCCCAGGCGACGACATCGACGCCGCGCGGACCGAGCAGCGACCAGAGCGCGATCTCGACGGCGCCGGTGTCCGACGCCGGCACGACGCCGATGCGATAATCGGCGGGGACTTGCAGCGTCTCGCGCGTCAGCGCGATCGCCTCCGCCAGTTTCGCCTTGCCGGCCTTCGAGCGGTGCGAGCGGCCGAGCGCCGCCCCGGCGAGATTGGCGAGCGCCCATCCCGGGCGCTTGGCGCAGGGGCCGGAAGAAAAGCAAGGATTTATCGGCTTAGCGCTCGGTTTCGCCACTTTGTCGGCGGCCATGATAGGTCCTCTGCGGCGTTTCTTATAATCGCGCTACGCGCGCGCGGCTTCCTGCGGCGTCTTGGCGCTGATCGCCAGCGCGTGAACCCGCTCGGCCAGCTCCTGCGCGAGGAGCGCATTGACCAGACGATGCCGCTCGACCAAGCTCTTGCCCTCGAAAGCCGCGCTCACCACCTCGACGGTGAAGTGGGTTTCGCCATCGGGATGGTGATGCCCATGCCCGGCGTGGTGATGAGAATCGTCGATCACGTTGAGCGCCGCCGGCGCAAGGCCTTCGGTGAGTTTTTGGGCAATGCGCGCCTTGACGACGCCTTTACTCTGATCCGTCATTGTTCATCTCCCGGTCGGCGCCGTATCTGCATATCGGGCGCCGGTTGCGCTTGCGGCTTGCTGCGGCGCCATCATAATGGAACGACATGAACCTCAATTCGCCCCTGTTCGATCGCATCCGGACGCAGCGCGAGCCGCGCGAAACGCCGCGCGAGAGCGTGATGCGATGCGATTCGCCCGGCTGCGAGGCCGAGGGCGCCTATCGCGCGCCGATGGGCCGGCTGCGCGAGGGGCAGTATTTCTGCTTCTGCCTTGAGCATGTTCGGGAATACAACGCAACCTACAATTATTTCAACGGTATGGATGACGCCTCGGTCGCCCGCTACATGAAGGACGCGACCGTCGGCCATCGCCCGACCTGGTCGATGGGGACGCGCCGCGGACAGGCGGCCTTTCGCGAGGACCAGATGGCGGCGGTCGATCCGCTCGGCGTCTATCGCCAGCGCTTCCGCCGCCCGCCGCCGCCCGCCGCCGAGCGCCGCGGCCCGCGCCATTCGCCGGTGACGATCAGGGCCTTCGTCGCCATGGGGCTCGAGGAGACGGCGGACAAGGAGACGATCCGCGCCCGCTACAAGGAGCTGGTCAAGCGCCATCATCCCGACGCCAATGGCGGCGACCGGTCCCGCGAGGAAAAATTGCGGGAAATCATCCATGCCTATAAGACGCTGAGGGCCGCACGGCTCGTCTGAGCGCTCGGACTGAGCAAGGCTTTTGGTCCCCGCTGGCTTAGTTTCGGCGTAATGAAAGGACGCATTTTGGTTGCTCTAGAACATGCCGCGACCGGGCTCGACAGCACGCCGGACATGAAGATTTCCGTGCGCCAGGTGTTCGGAATCGACTCCGACATGGAGGTTCCGGCCTTTTCCGAGCGCAATGAACATGTGCCCGACCTCGATCCCGACTATCTCTTCGATCGCCAGACGACGCTCGCCATTCTCGCCGGCTTCGCCAGGAACCGCCGGGTGATGGTGACCGGCTATCACGGCACCGGAAAGTCGACCCATATCGAGCAGGTGGCGGCGCGGCTTAACTGGCCCTTCGTTCGGGTCAATCTCGACAGCCATATTTCGCGCATCGACCTTGTCGGCAAGGACGCGATCGTCCTCAAGGACGGCAAGCAGGTCACCGAATTTCGCGACGGAATCCTGCCCTGGGCGGTGCAGCATTGCGTGGCGCTGTGCTTCGACGAATATGACGCGGGACGCCCGGACGTGATGTTCGTCATCCAGCGCGTGCTCGAAGTCTCCGGACGGCTGACGCTGCTCGACCAGAACCGGGTGATCCGCCCCCATCCGGCGTTCCGCCTCTTCGCCACCGCCAATACGGTCGGGCTCGGCGACACGTCGGGCCTTTATCACGGCACCCAGCAGATCAATCAGGCGCAGATGGACCGCTGGTCGATCGTCGCGACGCTAAACTATCTGCCGCATGACGCCGAGACCAATATCGTGCTCGCCAAGGTCAAATCCTATGGCGCGTCGAAGGAAGGCCGCGATGCGGCCAATAAGATGGTGCGCGTCGCGGATCTGACCCGCAACGCCTTCATGGCCGGCGATCTCTCGACGGTGATGAGCCCACGCACGGTGATCACCTGGGCCGAGAACGCCGAGATTTTCGGCGACATCGGCTTCGCCTTCCGCATGACCTTTTTGAACAAATGCGATGAGCTGGAGCGCCCGCTGGTCGCCGAATTCTACCAGCGCTGCTTCGGCAAGGAGCTGCCGGAAAGCGCGGTGAATGTGGTGATAACGTAAAGAGGCCGCTTGGCCTCCTCCGTAACCCTCCCCTGCTAAAGCGGGAAGGGGGCGGCGGGCGTTACGCCCGGTCTCTATGAACCGCGCAATCTTCTCCCTCTCCCGCGAAGCGGGGGAAGGCCGGGGTGGGGGCATGACGGCGCGCAACCAAGCAGCCGCTTCATTAGAGCGCTTCCCGATCACATGGAATCATGTGATCGATAAGGAATCGCTCAAAATCAGAATGTTGGAGCAGGTTCTCTTCGAAAAAGTCTGTCAACTTTTTCGGAGCCTGCCCTAGAAATGCCGACGCTAAGGTTGAAAGGCTCACCGACGCGTCGCGGGCGAAAAATCATGAGGCCCGCATGCGGAACAAAAATTGCTCGCGTCACCGGC
>JBFXJV010000367.1:0-3732 GCA_050174515.1 Methylocystis sp. | reverse complement strand
CAGCGCGCGTACGCGTTCATTCATGCCGAGCAGTCCCATGCCGGGGGCAATGCCTTCCGAAATGCCGATCCCATTGTCCTCGATGGCGACCTTGAGATGCGGCGCGTTTCCGTCGAAATCATGAAAATCGGCAGGCGCGTCCAATCCGAATTCCAGCATGACTTCACCCCTGCTCGCGCTGGAGTGGCGAAAAATATTGGTCACCGCCTCCTGCACGACGCGATAGGCGGCGAGCGCCGTTTCCTCGTCGAGCGCAGAAAGATCATGGTGGACGACGAGCCGCAAATCGACCTCGGGATGGGCCTGCGCCCAGGAGGCGAAGAGCGCCCTCAGCGCCGGCTCCAGACCAAGCTCTTCGAGACCTTTCGGCCGCAGTCGGTCGAGAAGGCTCCTGAAAAGCGACTGAAGCGATTCGCTCGCCCTGTCGATCGCCAAACTCATCTGCCGCAAGCGGCTGATGTCGGGCGATGGATGCGACACAAGTTCCTGCAAAGTCGCAGATGTGGCGCGAATTGAGAACAGGCAGGGGCCAGCCTCGTCATGCAGGTCGCGGGCGATATCCTTGCGTTCCGCCTCCTGCACCTGAATGAGCCTGTCGACCAGTTCGCGGTTTTCCTGCTTGACGCGATCGAGCGTCGCGCCAAGCGAATTCAGCGCCGCCGCGATCGATCTGAATTCGGTCGCGCCGCCGAGCGACAGGCGAACGCCGCTCTTGCCCGCCTCCAACTGCGCAAGGCCGGACTTCAGCGCGTCGAAGGGCGCAAGCAAGTGACGCAAGAATAATAGAACAAGCATCGAGAAAACGATGGTGACCGCTAGGCTGATGGCCGCGAGCCATAACATGTCCGACCAGATTTCTCCGAGTTCGTCGAACGGATTGGAGATCACCACGATGTTGCTATAGGCGCGCCCGCCGACGATCACCGGAATTGTCATGACCCGCGGCGCGACGCCAGTGAGTTTAACAAACCATTCCGGAACGTCGCGATCGGAATGGCGGATGTTTTCCAGCCAATCCGCGGGCGGCGTTTCATTGGCCGCGAGAATCTCAACATCCGCATGACGAAGATTGCCGAGCGACGCATAAAGTCGCTTCAGCGCCGGCGCCGGATCTTCATTATCGGGAAGATTTGCTATCGTCGCCAAGACAACTTCCCGCATCAATCTAAGATTACTTCCCGCTTCCGCCCGCACGCGCGGCCCAGCGTGAAGAAACTGAATCGCGAGATTGATGAGCAGCGTCGCGACAAGCACGACGCCGATCAACCACCACAGCCTGGCTTTAAGCGAAAAACCGCGCATGATAGGCGCCCTCGTTCGCCGTCCTGCGCTTTAGCATTGACGACCGCTGACGATCGATTGACAAGACGAGCGGTTCCCACAACATAGGTTTTGTCTCTCATACAAGCGAAAAAACAATGCGCGTTCTCATCGTCGACGACCACCCCATGGTGATCGAGGGCTGCCGCGGGATGCTTTCGGAACAAAAGGACATCGAAGTGCTCGAGGCGCACAACGCCGACGAAGCGCTCGAGACCTATGGTTCGGCGGCGCCCGACGTTGTCGTGCTCGACATCAATCTGCCCGGCGTCTCGGGTTTCGAACTGCTGCGCCGGATCTTAAAGCGGGACGCGAACGCCAAAGTCATCGTCTTCACCATGAACGACGATCCGGTTTTTGCGGCGCGCGCCATAGAGGGCGGGGCTCGGGGTTACGTCGCGAAGAACGAGGACCCGCGCGTCTTCATCAAGGCGATCCGCGCAGTGGCCGAGGGCGAGCGCTATCTCTCCAACGCCTTCGCGCTGAAGCTCGCCTTTGCCGATCAGAGCCGCGCCAACGGCCCGCTCGACGCCCTCAACGGTCGGGAAATCGAAATCCTGCGCAATCTCGCCGACGGCAAGGATATGGCCGAAATCGCGCATATTCTGAAAGTCTCCTACAAGACTGTCGCGAATAATTGCATTTTGCTGAAGCGCAAGCTCGGCGCGCGCTCGAAGGCGGACCTTCTGCGCATCGCCGTCGAAAACAAGGTTGCGATGAAGCTTGTTTAGCCGCGCGGTCTGAATCGCCTTTGCATTTTGTTGCGCGTAGCAAGCATCATCGCTGCGGTTATTTCCCTTCAACTTTTTTCTTCAGGCCTTGTAGACCGTCGTGCAGGAAACTCGACATCGCCGCGCGCGCCGCGTCGTCATTGAGGTTTTCCGGAGGCTCATTGCTCGTATCGCCGCGATAGAGACGACCACGCCATTTCACCAGGCTCCCGCCCGCCGGCGCAGGCTCGATCATGAAGGTCAGCGTGTATGAACTTACCGGCATCGCGTCGAGATTGGGATCGGACATGCGCCAGGAAAGTTTGAGCGTTCCCGGATCAAATTCGTCGAGTCCTTCTTTGAGAACGCCGCCCTTCTTGAAGGCGATTTCGCGTTCGGCGCCCGCAGCGTCGCCGCCCGTCGCCTTGACCGATTGAATGTCGGGATGCCAGTTTGCAAGTCCGTCGAACTTTCCGGCGACCGCCCACACGGCTTTGGGGTCGGCGGCGATGACGATCGATTCATCGACCTTGATCGGCGTCGGCCCATGCGCGAGCGCGGGCGCGCAAATCAGAAGGACGAAGAGCCACAGCAGTTTTTTCATTTGAATCTCCCTGGTTGCGGATGGCGATCGAGATGCGCGGCTCGCTGCATTCGAACCAAACCCCGGACGAGCGAAGGCCCGACGGCGGCTAAAACGGTGAAGAGCGCGGCCGCTGAACCGAGAAACGGACGCAAATCGAACGCGGCTTTGCGCGGCCGGGCGGAGGCGACCGCGGCATAGTCCGACCACAGCCTCTTTCCATCTTGGAGATGCGCGTAGCCGAGACCCGTCTTTTCGGCGAGCGAACGCAAATAGTCTTCCTTTACGGAAGACAGATGTTCGACGCCGATCGCTGCGGCCGCGCCGAAGGGGGCGTTACGCGCATTGTAACCCTCGCGCCGCTCTGCGCCTTCAGGAGGCAAGCCGAAGCGACTCTCATGTGGAACCTCGTCGACGCCGAGAAATCCAATCTCGCGCCCCCTGTCGTCAAATTTCGGAATGGGAGAAAGCTCATGGCCGCCGACACCGACGACGAAGCCGCGCACCTCGCCGGCGCGCCCATCAAATGTTGGCGCGCCACGCGCCGGGAGCGGCGGCGCCTCCTGACCATCGGTGAAAAACAAGAGGTCGATTTTCAATTGCCGGGCCAAATCGATGGCGCCAAACAGGCCCGCGGACACGCGGCTGTCGCCTTCCCAGGCCATGCGCCAATCGAGCGCCTCGATCGCGGCTTCGAGCGGCGCGAAGTCGACGCAAACGTCGATCGGCTCGAACAGCAGAAATGTTTTGCGCTCGCTGAAAATTCCGAGACCGAAATGGGATGGACAGGGCGCAGCGACAAGCATGGCGCGAAGCGCCGTCTTTACGGCGTCGAGGCGGCTGACCGGCAGGCCGGACGCCGCATAGTCGCGAACATTCATACTGCCGGTGATGTCGACAACGGCAAGCAGATCGAAGGACGGACGTCGAACCGTGATTCTTGGCGCAACGAAAGCGGCGATGAGCGACAGCATCGCCAGCATGAGCAAGACGAGCCGTGGATCGCGCAGGTCCGGGCGCATCACGGCAAGCCCTTCGGCTTACCGGGAATATCGGTCCAGAGTTTCGTCGGATCGGCGCTCAGTTCGTCGCCGCCCTTTCTTTCGAAATCCGGAAAGT
>JBFXJV010000366.1:0-3743 GCA_050174515.1 Methylocystis sp. | reverse complement strand
GCTTGACAAGGCGGTGGAGCCGACCGATTTTTCCTTCATGACCGCCCCCATCAAAATCGACGCGCACTGGGATGATGAAGCCCATGTCTGGATTGCGACGAGCAGTGACGCTCCGGGACTGGTCGTAGAGGCTCCGTCATGGCAGTTGATGATCGACGAAGTACGATCCGTCTTGCCTGACTTGCTCGATCTCGATGCGGCGTGTGCGCGGGAAGTCTCGCTCACTTTCAAGGCGGAGACGCATCTCGCGCTCGCCGCCGGCTGATGGCGGACTTCTATCCGCAGATCGTTGCGCTTCTTGTCGCCGCCGGATGCAAATTGGCGCCCCCCGGGCAAGGGCAGCCACGAGATTTGGCATGGTCCGATAACGAACCGAAATTTTACATTGCCTCGGACAACGAAATCGCGCCATACCGCGAACGAGGTCTTGAAACGGGCCGGGCTGCCGAAAGCCTTCTAAAATGATCGATTCCCCCGCTGTCGCGCTCACCCGCGAACTCATCCGCTGTCCGTCGGTGACGCCGGCCGACGCCGGCGCGCTCGATGTCGTCGAAAACGCGTTGAAGTCGGCGGGGTTCGAGACGCATCGAATCATGTTCTCCGCGCCGGGGACGGCAGACATCGACAATCTCTTCGCCAGGATCGGCTTGGGCGCGCCGCATCTCGCCTTCGCCGGCCATACCGACGTCGTGCCGCCGGGCGACCCTGCGCGTTGGCGCTTCGATCCCTTCGCGGCGGAAGTCTCGGATGGCCGCGTCTATGGCCGCGGCGCCTCGGATATGAAGGGCGCGATCGCCGCCTTCGTCGCGGCGGCGCTTTGTTACGTCGAGCGGCATGGCGGGCCGAAGGGAACGCTCTCGCTGCTCATCACCGGCGACGAAGAAGGCCCATCGATCAACGGCACGGTGAAGCTCCTCGAATGGGCGCGCATGCGCGGCGAGCGCTTTGATCATTGCATCGTTGGCGAGCCGAGCAATGTCTCGACGCTCGGCGATATGATCAAGATCGGCCGGCGCGGTTCGCTGAACGGACGCATTCGCGTCATCGGCAAGCAGGGTCACGTCGCCTATCCGCATCGCGCTGAAAATCCTACGCCGATCATCGCGCGCATCGTCGCCGCGCTTTCGGGGCATGAACTCGACAAGGGCACGACTCATTTCGAGCGCTCGAATCTCGAATTTTCCACGATCGACATTGGCAACAAGGCGGTCAATGTCATTCCCGGCGAGGCGCGCGCCGAATTCAACGTCCGCTTCAACGACGTATGGACGCATGACTCGCTCAAAGCACGCATTCTTGAGGTGATCAAGGCGGCGGCGCCGAACGCCAATGTCGAGGTCGAATTTCCGCCGTCGAACGCCCACTCCTTCATCACCAAGCCCGGCCCCTTCACCGAACTTGTGATCGAGGCCGTACGGCAGGTGACGGGCCTCACGCCCGAACTTTCGACGACCGGCGGCACGTCCGACGCGCGCTTCATCGTCAATTACTGTCCGGTGCTGGAGTTCGGCCTGACCAATGAGACGATCCACGCGGTAAACGAGAATGCCCGCGTCGCCGATGTTGACCAGCTTTGCGCGGTGTATCTGAATGTGCTGGAGCGCTATTTCCGAACGTGAGGCTCTGGATCACGCTGAATTTGGGCGGAATCGCGCAAGCGCAGCATGAGCTAAGTCGAACCCGATAGCCCAAAAGCTCTAATTTCACACGCCTGAAGGGTGAAGAGTTCAGTGCGCCTCATCCTCGCGCCTCGTCAGCAGCGCGGCGACGCTGACGTAGCGGAAGGGGTAGCGCTCGGGGTTCTCCCGGATGAGTCGCTCGCAGCGGCCGTAGATTTCATCCGCGATTGCAGCGGGCTCTCCGCCGGGGAAAGCCATGCGCACTGGCGCCTCCGTGAAGGCGCGGAAAAAATCCGTATAGGCGCGGGCGTAGGCGGACGTGTCTCCTGTCGACCGGTACGCCTCAACGAACGGAACGGCGACCTCATAAGTTTCGGCCCGAGCGAGATCAAACAGCAAACTAAGCGCGGACTCCGGCTCGCTGACAGGGGCCACCAGTTCCTCCAGCGTGCGGAAATAGACCGGCTGGTAGTAAGCTTCGTAGCTGGGGCGATCGATCGCGCCGTCGCTAAGCGCTTCGAGCAGCGCATCGTTTAGCGCGTCGTAAATGCCGTCGCAGGTGCGCGCGGTTTGGCTTGCCCCGAACACCTCGATCAGCAATTGACCGCCGGCGGTCAATTCCGCTGCTCTGGCGTGCAAAAAGCTTTCGATGTCGGCCGCTGCCTGGGCGGCAAAAGCCGCACGCTCAGCTTCGCTCACTTCGCCGACGCCGCGCGTCGCGCTCGGCCCGTTGGGGAGAATATAGCCCGGCAAGCGGTCGAGTGGGCGCCGGCTCAGAAAGCCTATGGCGTTGAAGGTCGTCGCCAGATGAATCGAACGCGGCGGCAGGAGCTGGTCGAACATGGACCCGCCGATCAAGGCGGAATAGACGTTATCGCCGAAAACCGACCGCCCGTCGGGGCGCAAGCTTTCCAACAGCGCGGAAAAATCATTGGTCGGCAGGTCGCTCTGGATCGTCATGATCGGCCGTGCGCTGTCCGTTCGCAGCGTGGAGACGAGCCGATGCATGACCCCAGTCGAATTGCGTCCCTCTGAGCAGCCGAAATCAGCAATCCCGATCGTCTCTGGCGGATCGATGCGGCTTATCCGAGCAACCGCTTCGTCTAGCCAAGGCAGAATAAACTCGGTTGCCGCCCATTGTGGCGCGGAGTTCCGGTTGTAGAAGCCTTGGCCGACCATTCCCGTGGTGACTGTCATCGGTGACCCTCCCGCGAGCGGCATCCGCGTGGGATTCCGCGACGCTGTGCTGACTACTAAAACAAAGTGAGAACCGATTCGGACATTCCGCGCTCGCGGGGACAAAGTCCGATCCTGACCCGAAGCGAACCGGCTGCCGGAGTGCGCGGCGCCGACACGCGCGCCTGATCTTGCGTTCTCGCGAGCCGGTCTAGCTAGCACAGATCGCGGGGCCTATTTAGTAACAGATGGCCATGACGCGCTTCGCGTGAAAAGACGGATCGAGGGAGGTCGAGATGTCTTTCCAGAGTGGCGACAGGACGCCGGATTTCGAGGCGGAAACGACCCAAGGGCGGATCGGATTCCGCGATTGGATCGGCGATTCCTGGGCGGTTCTGTCCTCCCGCCCCGAGGACTTTGCGCCCCTCCTCACCAGGGAACTCGGCTATATGCCCAAACTCAAGCTCGAACTCGACCGCCGAAACGACAAGCTGATCGGACTTTGCGTCGATCGCATCGAAAACCATGCCGAACGGTCGATCGACATCGAAGAAGCGCAATGCGCCTCGCCTGACTGTCCCCTTATCGGGCTGGAAGGCGCGAGGGCGTCATATTCGGATCGTCTTGCAATCGCGCTCAGTTCGCCCGAGCGATGAGGAACGCCGGCCCGTGCTCTTCCGCCAGCTCTTCGATAGAGTCTCCAGCACATACACCTACATCATCGCCAGCAGGCATGGCGGCGAGGCGCTCATCATCGATCCGGTGCTGGAAAAGGTCGATCGCTACCTGCAGCTCGCGCGGGAACTCGACCTGAGGCTCGTCAAGGCCGTTGATACGCATTTGCACGCGGATCACATCACTGGCCTCGGCGCACTGCGCGACCGCACGCACTGCGTGACGGTGATGGGAGAGCATTCGCGAGCCGATGTTGTTTCGATGCGTGTTGCT
>JBFXJV010000365.1:0-3749 GCA_050174515.1 Methylocystis sp. | reverse complement strand
CCGGCGCCGGAGGAGTTGGAGCAATGAGACGAGTCGTCGTCACCGGCATGGGCATCGTGTCCTCGATCGGCAACACCACGCAGGAGGTCGTGGCCTCGCTGCGCGAAGCGAAATCCGGCATTGTGCGGGCGGACAAATACGCCGAACTCGGGTTTCGCTCGCAGGTGCACGGGATGCCGACCCTCGACGCGAGCGACGTCGTCGATCGCCGGGCGATGCGCTTCCACGCCGCCGGCACCGCCTGGAACCATGTCGCCATGGATCAGGCGATCGCCGACGCGGGCCTTTCCGAAGACGACGTCTCGAACGAGCGCACCGGCATCATCATGGGCTCGGGCGGCCCCTCGACCCATACGCTCGTCGAGGCGGCGGACATCACCCGCACCAAAGGACCTAAGCGCGTCGGCCCCTTCGCCGTGCCGAAATGCATGTCCTCGACCGCTTCGGCGACGCTTGCCGTGTGGTTCAAGATCAAGGGCGTCAACTATTCGATCTCATCGGCCTGCGCCACCTCCAACCATTGCATCGGCAACGCCTATGAGCTGATTCAATATGGCAAGCAGGACATGATCTTCGCCGGCGGCTGCGAAGAATTGGAGTGGGAGCTCTCGGTCCTGTTCGACGCCATGGGCGCGATGTCTTCCTCCTACAATGACCGTCCGGCGACGGCCTCGCGCGCCTATGACAAGAATCGCGACGGCTTCGTCATCGCCGGCGGCGCCGGCGTGCTGGTGCTGGAAGAGCTCGAACACGCCAAGGCGCGGGGCGCAAAAATTTACGCCGAGGTCGCCGGCTATGGCGCAACCTCGGATGGTTACGACATGGTCGCGCCGTCTGGCGAAGGCGCCGTGCGCTGCATGAAACAGGCGCTCGCGACGGTGAAATGCCCGATCGACTACATCAATCCGCACGCCACCTCGACTCCGGTCGGCGACGTGAAGGAGATCGAAGCGCTGCGCGAAGTGTTCGGCGTCGGCGAAAAATGTCCGCCGATCGCGGCGACGAAATCGCTCACCGGCCATTCGCTTGGCGCGACCGGCGTGCAGGAGGCGATCTATTCGCTGTTGATGATGCAGAACGGCTTCATCTGTGAAAGCGCCAATATCGAAGAACTGGACCCGGATTTCGCCGACATGCCGATCCTTCGCGAACGGCGCGACAATGTAAAGCTCGGCGCGGTGCTGTCGAACTCATTCGGCTTCGGCGGCACCAATGCGACATTGGTGTTCAAGCATCCGGACGCTTGATGATTTAAAAGTGATCCTTCTGGCGCGGCAGCGCGTCAACTCTCAAGAACAGCGTAACGCGCGCCGCGTGCCTGCAGTCGCATAACTGCGATGCTTGGCGGCCGCGTCATCTTTGCGAGGAAAGTTTGTCTATGACGGTCGCCAGCAATTTGATGCAGGGTAAGCGCGGGCTCATCATGGGCGTCGCCAATGATCATTCGATCGCCTATGGCATCGCGCGCGTGCTTGCGCGCCACGGGGCGACGCTCGCCTTCACTTATCAGGGCGAGGGGCTTGGCAAACGCGTCAAGCCGCTCGCCCAGGAGCTTGGGTCGAATCTCGTTCTGCCTTGCGACGTCGAGGATATTTCGACCGTCGATCAAGTGTTCGCACGTCTTGAATATGATTGGGGCGAAATGGACTTTCTCGTCCATTCCATCGCCTATTCCGACAAGAGCGAGTTGAAGGGGCTTTACGCTGACACCTCGCGCGAGAATTTCATTCGCACGCTGGTGATTTCCTGCTTCTCCTTCACCGAGGCCGCGCGCCGCGCCGCCTCGCTCATGAAAAAAGGCGGGTCGCTGCTGACGGTCAGTTTCGGCGGCGGCACCCATGTCATGCCGAACTACAATGTCATGGGCGTCGCCAAGGCGGCGCTCGATTCATCGGTGCGCTATCTTGCCGCCGACTTCGGCGATCGCGGCATTCGGGTCAATGCGCTGTCGCCCGGTCCGGTGCGCACCATGGCCGGCGCCGGCATCACCGGCGCGCGCGCGATGGGCGCGTTTCAAAAGAAGCACTGCCCCTTGCGCCGAATGATTACGCTGGATGAAATCGGCGGCTCGGCGCTCTATTTTCTGTCTGAGCTTTCGGGCGGCGTCACCGGCGAAGTCCATCTCGTCGACGCCGGCTACAACATCATGTTGCAGCCCCGTCCCGAGGATCTCAATGGCGAGGAGTAAGCGAATGAGGATTGCGCTGTCTTTGGTCCTGGCCCTTGTTGCCGCGCCGGCGATCGCCGCGAGCGCCGATCCGACGACCGGCGAAGATATCGCCAAGGGCGAATGCGCGTCATGCCACGCGATTGGACGCGACGCCGAGGCGAAGAGCCCCGATCCGAAAGCGCCCCGATTCATCGACGTAGCCAATATGCCGTCGACGACCGAATTGTCGCTTAAAGTGTTCCTGCGCTCGTCGCACAAGAACATGCCGAACGTCATTCTCGCGCGCGAAGAGATCGACTCGCTTGCAAGCTATATTTTGGGTCTTGGCGGCAAATAGCGCGCGCCGCGATTCCATTTCAAATGGCGCCTTGCTCCGTCAACCGGACGGCGCCACAATCGGAACGGCAAGCTGGAAACCTGTCAGTTCGAATGGCTGCAAGGCGGCCGATTGCGTTATGAGGACCAGGACCCGTGGATCTCCATATTGTTCGGAGCTTCCCTGTTATCGGATAGATTGCGGCGGATTGGATAGGACAAAACGCGAATAGTTTTGAAGACGGGGCGCGGCCTCTACGTCCGAACTGGATCTCCCAATGGGCGCGGACCAGCGGCGAGGACGCTCAATTAAGTTTCGGCAGACTGGCGATGGCCCGCTTTCCGTTTCTCGCAAAGAGCTCAATCGGCGAATCAGTGGACAGGCTCTGATTGGCGCCTATTCGGCTTGGTAAACGAGGAAGATGGGGGAACATCATGGAGCCGGCAGATTATGGCGTCGAAGACGTCACTGACGAGGACCGCTCGTACCGGGGCTCTCATTTTGCAAAAGTTCGCGATGCGATCTTCGCCAATCCCTATCAGAAGGTCTGGGGCGCTGCAGACGAACCGCCATTGCCGCAATACAATGTCAGCCTCTCGGGCGCGTTGCGTGGCCTCCTCAATTTCCGCCGGCCGCAGATCGCGCAGGCGTCGAGTCGAATTGTCGACTCGCACGCAGACCTGCGCTGGGGTCCAGATCGGTTGGGCTACCGCCGTCTGCTGCATCCCAACGGCGTTTGCCTGACCGGTTTGTGGGAGATCACCGAGGATTCCGGCTACTCGGGCTATTTCAAGAAGGGCAGCAAGGGACTGATCATCGGTCGATATTCCACCTGCTGCAACGCAACGCGGCGCGGAGAAATCCGGTCTCTGTCGCTCGTCGGAAAGATTTATCCGACCACCGATCCCAACCATCTCGAGCAGCTACGGCCTGCGAGCTTTATCACCCAGGAAGACATCGGCGGAGATTTTACGCGCTACGTTAACGATGCGCGGCTGCACAACGCGCCAAGCGTAACGCCCTGGCGACGCGGCAAAGGCCTTCTGCTCATCGCCATTGAGGGAGTGGTGTTTACCCTGGTCGACAAGAGAAACAGCGAACGCCAGCTGCACCAGATCGCCGAGCTTGGCAAGCCGCAGGGCGAACCGACATGGACGCCTAGAGTCATGCGATTGTCTGTCGCGCAACGCCAACCGAGAATCGAAGGCGACGAACTCGATTTCCGGGACGAAATTCTCGGGCAGATATTTGATCGAGGAGACC
>JBFXJV010000364.1:0-3761 GCA_050174515.1 Methylocystis sp. | reverse complement strand
AGAATCCGGGGCAGGGCACGCTGATCTGCAACGAGGAGGACATTGTGGAAGCCCAAGTCGTCACAGGCATCGCCTTTTCGCGCGACGAAGCGCAGATCACGCTTCGGCGCGTCGCCGACAAGCCTGGAGTCGCCGCAGCGGTGTTCATGCCGCTGGCCGAGGCCGGGATCAACGTCGATATGATCGTCCAGGTCGTTTCCGAAGAGGGCATGACAGACATGACCTTCACGGTCGGAACGGCCGATTATGAACGCGCCTTCGCCATCATTGAAAAAGTCAGGGACGCGGTCGGTTTCGCACATATCACCGGCGAGAAGGACGTCGCCAAGATTTCGGCGATCGGCATCGGCATGCGCAGCCACGCCGGCGTTGCGGCTCAGGCGTTCCGCGCGCTTTCCCAAAAGGGCGTCAATATCCGCGCCATCACCACCTCGGAAATTAAATTTTCCGTGCTGATCGACGAGGCTTATACAGAACTTGCCGTCCGTACGCTGCATTCGCTCTACGGGCTCGACGCCGCATAGCTAGCATTTATGGCCACGCTTGAAGCCGAGCCGCGCCGCGACATTTCTCCCCGCAGCGCAATGTTTGCGTGGAGGATGTCCGATGGAAGAACTCACCACCAACGTCGTCGCCGATACGAATCTCGATCCAAGGATCGCCAAGGCGGCGCTCGGCCTCGTGCTTGGTTTCCTGCGGGACAAGGATAAGAGCGGAAATATGGAGGTCATGATCGCCAAGATGCCGCTCGCCCAGGAAGTCATCGAAACGTCGCAGTTTGTCGGCGACGGCGGCGTCACTCAGGTCATCGAAGGCATGACAAGCTTTGTCGGCCACGGCCGCGCCGACCTAAATATTCTTGCCGGCCAGCTCGAAAAGCTTGGGATCAGCGAAGCTCAAACTGACGCCCTTGTGCGCCAGGTTCTGAAGCGCGCCGAGGTTGTCGTTGGCGCCGATGGCGCTGAGAAGATCCGGAGCATTTTGCCCGCGCTGCGCGAGCGCACCGATTCGCCGACCGATCTGCGTCATTCGGCGTAATGCTCCCGCTGGCGCGCGCGCCGCGCGCCAGCCTTTTCCGATCTCGTTGGCGCCAAAAGCGCGAACGGAGCGGCGCTTGCTTTTCCTCCCCGTCGCGGCGACAGTCCTTGCGTTTTCAGACTGCGAAGTGGAGTCCAGCTATGGATGAACTGGTGGCGCGTGTTTCCGCGGCGCTTGGGGTTGACGCGCAGGTGGCGCGGACCGCGATCGGCCTCGTGCTGGGCTTCCTTCAAAAGGAGGCGCCGGACGGCGCGGTCGCTGAATTGCTCGACAAGCTTCCTGGCGCGCGCGAGGCGATCGAAACTGCTGAATCCGCCGGCGGCGGGGGCGGTCTCGGCGGATTGATGGGGGGCATGGGCGGTCTGATGGGGCTCGGCGCCAAGCTTAACAGCGCCGGCATTGGCATGAATCAGATCCAAACCCTCGGTCACGAGATTTTCGGTTATGCCGAAGCTGAGCTCGGCCCGGAAAAGCTCCGCGAGATCGTCGACTCAGTTCCTGGCCTCGCACAGTTCGTTTAACGTCTGAGGCTGCCGATCGTCACGCCGCCAGCGCGCAGCGCGCCGATGAGCGCGCCGGCGTAGACGAGCGCGCCGGCGAGGCCGAGCGCCGCCAGCGCGATAAGATTGGCGAGCGCGCCGAAATGCGCGCCGAGCGCCAGCGCCGAGGAACGGCCGAAAATGGCGACGGCGGTCAACAAGGCGCAGGCGATGAATGTCGCGCCGAGCGTTTTGACGAAGACGCCGTCAAAGCGCATCCAGTTCTGGCCGAGGGCGATTCCGACGAGAGCGGCGAGATTGATCCACAATCCGACGGATGTCGCTGTCGCGAGACCCACGGCGCCGAGCGGGTGAAACAGCGCGACTTTCAACGCGACATTCACGGCGAGCGCTGCAAGAGCGATGAGCATCGGCGTCCTGGTGTCGCCGCGCGCCTGAAAGCTCGCGCGCGCCGAGGCGATCAGCACCAGCGCCATCAGACCGGCGCCATAGGCGGCGAGCACGTCTCCCGCGGCGTAGGCGTCGGCGGCCGAAAATTTTCCGCGCTGGAAGAGACCCGCGACGATCAGTTCCGGAATCGTGTCGAAGGCGATGAAGAACGGCGCCGCGAGCGCCACGGTGAGCGCCATGGTTCGGCTCTGCGCGTGATGGGCGCCTTCTTCGTCGCCCGCCGCGAGGCGACGGCTCATTTCCGGCAACAACACAGTGCCGGCGGCGATGCCGATCACGCCGACGGGAAGCTGGTAGAGCCGCTCCGCGTAGGAGATCGATGAAACGCCGCCGTCCGGAAGCATCGAAGAGAGAATCGTATCGGCGAGGACGGCGATCTGCGGGCTCGCCGAGCCGATGATCGCCGGCCCAAGGCGGACGAAGAAGTCGCGCACGCGCGGCCAATGCGGCTTGCGCAAGCGCTTCAGGACGCCGATGCGCCGCGCCTGCCACATCAACAATCCGAGCTCCAGGGCGCCGGAGACCGTAATCCCCCAGCTCGCCGCATAGCCGGCGTTCGGAAAAAGAAAGGCGACGGCGAGCGCGGCCATCACCGAAAGATTCATCAGATTGGGCGCAAAGGCCGGAAGCGCGAAACGGCCATGCGCGTTCAGCGCGCCCATATGCAGAACGAAGAGCGTGATGAACAGCAGATAGGGAAAGGTGATGCGGGTGAGGTTGACGGCCAGAGCGAATTTTTCCGGACGGTCGTCGAGGCCCGGCGCGAGCAGCGACACGAATTGCGGCGTCAGCGTCCAGACGATTGCGAGCAAAATGATCTGCGAGGCAAGAAGCAGCGTGTAGACTTCTCCGGCGAATTCTTCGGCCGCTGCGTCGCCTTCCTGCTCGATCGCCATCGAATAGGATGGAACGAAGGCCGCATTGAAGGCGCCTTCCCCGAAGATGGAGCGAAAGCTGTTCGGTAGGCGTTGGGCGATAAAAAAAGCGTCGGAGATGGCGCCGGCGCCCATGATCGCCGACTGCATTGCGAGCGACAGAAATCCTGTCACGCGCGAGAGCAGGGTGAAGCCGCCGACCGAGAGCAGATTGCGAATCATCGCAACCGTCCTAGCAGGATTCCGTTAAGCCTGCGCTCTCCTCAATGCTCGGGGCAATGCAGAGAATATCCGCCGGTTATCGTGGCGAGTTCGTCGCCTTCGCCGCGTGACCAGCGAATGTTGGCGCTGCGGCGGCACTTGTCGGAAATGCCCGCGCCACGCTCATAGGTGGCGACGTCATTGTCGGCGTCCACCGTAAAGCCATCGTCGCGCAATTCGTCGATGAGATCGTCGACCTCGGTCGATCCGACGTGGAAGCGCTCGGCGAGCCGGGACTGGAAGATTTTTTGGTCGGCCTCGGTCTTTGACTGAGGCAAGCCCTCGAGCAGGCTCGGCACGCCGCTGGCCGTCGCGAAGCGCCACATGCGCACGCCGAAGGCGGCGAACAGCGCGATCAGCGCCGCGGCGATCAGGAGGTTTCTGCCGCGCAAGGGCGAGCGGCCGGCATCGGAATTCATGAAATTGCGCCTCGTCTAAGATATGCGGATAGAACGCGTTGCGATCGCCAAGAAATCCTGACCTTCTTCGCGCTCTTTATGACCGATCGTCAGCTTTTGCATTGGCCTCCCTAGCGCCAATCTTTTCGGCGACGAGATAGAGCGGTCTTCCCTTTACCTCATTAAAGATGCGCGCGACATATTCGCCGATCACGCCGAGCGAAATCAGCTGAATGCCG
>JBFXJV010000363.1:0-3773 GCA_050174515.1 Methylocystis sp. | reverse complement strand
CTCTCCGCCGGGCGGCGGCACGTCGTAGGAGCGCCGCCACAGCCGCACCTGCTCCTCGCCCCATTTGTCGCGCGCCTCGTCCTTGTTGAGGCCGGAAAGGTCGCCGTAATGACGCTCGTTCAGCGCACGGTCCTTGATCGTCGGGACGTTCGGCTGGCCCAGCTCTTCGAAAATGAGATCGATCGTGTGTTGCGCCCGCACCAGAGCGGAGGTGAAGCCGATGCTGAACAATATGTCGAGCTTCTTCAACTCGCGTCCTGCGCGGCGCGCCTCTTCAATGCCGAGCGGCGTCAGATCGGGGTTTTTCCACCCGGTGAAGAGATTCTTGGCGTTCCAATCGCTTTGGCCGTGGCGAACCAGAACGAGAGTGCGATTCATGCTCGTAAACGCTCGTCGCTATCAGGCGCAGGAAAGGCCGAGCACGTCGGCCATGGAATAGAGCCCGGGCGTCTTGCCGCGAGTCCACAGCGCGGCGGCCAGGGCGCCTCGCGCGAACACGCCGCGATCCTCGGCGCGATGCGAAAGTTCGATCCTCTCGCCGGAACCCGCGAAAATCACCGTGTGATCTCCGACCACCGTGCCGCCGCGAAGGCTGGCGAATCCGATCTCGCCGGTTCGGCGGGGCCCGGTGAGCCCGGCGCGCCCGCGCGCGCTGTTCTCGGCAAGATCGACGCGGCGCCCGCGCGCAACCGCCTCGCCGAGCAGCAGCGCCGTTCCCGATGGCGCGTCGACCTTCAGGCGATGATGAATTTCGACGATTTCGGCGTCCCACGCCGGCCCGAGCGCCCGCGCGGCGCGCTCGACAAGCACGGCCAGAAGATTGACGCCAAGGCTCATATTGCCGGAACGAACGATCGCTGTTTTCTCGGCGCATGCAGCGATCGCGGCGAGGTCTTCCGCGGAAAGCCCCGTCGTGCCGATGATGACGGCGATCTTGGCGTCCGCCGCCGCCTTCGCCATTTCGACGCTCGAACTCGGCGATGAAAAATCGACGATTGCGTCAGCGTCGGCGAGCGCGGCGCCGACATCGCTGGTGATCGGCACGCCGTTCGGCGTCGCGCCGCCGCTGTCGGCGCCGAGCCCCGGCGCGCCGGGGCGTTCAAGGGCGGCGGTCAGGCGCACGCCCAAAGTATCGGGAATGATCTGGGTCAGCATCCGGCCCATGCGGCCCGCCGCGCCGACCACCACCAAACGCAACTCGTTCATTCGCTCGCCCTCGCCCCCCGCGCTAGCAGCTTCGATTTAGTTTTAGTAACGCGCCATCCCTATACAGGCGAGGAGCCGCAATGAGAAGCGCAGAGCTTCGGCCAGCCCATGACATACTGCCCGAAAGGGTGGTTATTTGGCCTTGGGGCGGATGCTTTTGACGCGAGTTGGATCGGTTTCGATATAGGCGGCGCCGATCAGGTCGAGGCAGTAAGGCACGGCGGGCATGACGGCGTCGAGGCAGAGTTCGATCGCCCTGGGCTTGCCCGGCAGATTGATCACCAGACATTTGCCACGATGGGCGGCCAATTGCCGCGACAGGATCGCGGTCGGGGTCTGCGCCAGCGACACCTGTCGCATGAGTTCGCCAAAACCGGGAAGTTCCCGCGGACAGGCGGCAAGCGTTGCCTCCGGCGTGAGATCGCGAGGACTTGGCCCAGTGCCGCCGGTGGTGACGATGAGGTCGCAGCCGATGTTGTCGGCGAGGTCGATCAGCGTATCGCGCACGCTGTCAAAGCCGTCCGGGATAATCCGACGCTCGATTCGGAAGGGCGTCGTCAGCGCCGCCCGCATATAGGCTTCGATCGCCGGACCGCTCTCGTCCTCATATACGCCAGCGCTCGCACGGTCTGAAGCGGTGACGACGCCGATGATTGCGGCGCGCTTTTGGTCGGTCACTGGCGATTCTCCCCCGCGCATGTTTGCGCGCCGCTTCGGCCTTGTCACTATCGGGCGCTGCAGCGCGAAAGCCAGAATAACTTGTAGAATTTTGGCATAAAGGACGAATTGTAAAGGCATATTATTCCACAAGGCGCCAATAATATTCATATAGATACAGATATCTCAAACGTTATTTGTGAATGCATGTTCATCTATTATTTATACATATTTCGCCACATTTTTATATATAATAATTTACCTTCACCTCCATTCAGACGGATGGAATTTATGCGCTCGACGACGCGAAACGCTCGTCGGCGTTCTTCACGCATTTTGCGTCAACGGAGCAATCCTGAATGAAGCATATCTTTGGCGTACTGACGATCCTTGGACTGACGAGCGCGCCGGCGCTGGCGCACCACGCCTCGCGCCATCTTGCGCATCACGGCGCGCGCCATGCGTCGCCTCACGCCGAGACGTCACAAGCCCAGGGGTTCATCGCCAAGGCTTCGTTTTACGGCGGCGGTCCGCGCCGTTATGAGCCCAACGCCAAAACCGCCAGCGGAGAAACCTTCGATATGTGGGACCTGACCGCCGCCCACCGGACCCTGCCGATGGGCACGCGGCTGCGCCTGACCTATGCCGGGCGATCGGTGGTGGTGCGCATCAACGACCGCGGTCCTGCGGCCTGGACGGGGCGCAGCCTCGACATGTCGCGCGGCGCGGCGACCCAGCTCGGCCTCATCGAACGCGGCACGGGACAGGTGCGCGTCGAGGTGTTGGGGAAAAGCTAATCCAGACAACGAGCGCCCGGCCATGAGGCCGGGCATTTCTATTCGTTGACATATAAACATATAGCTCGTATGTCACCTTGTGTGACTGAACGCACCACTGTCCGCCTTCCCGAAAATCTCCTTCGCCGCGCGCGCCAAAAAGCGGCGGCCGACGATCGCACCCTGACATCGATAATCGAGGAAGGTCTTCGCCTCGTCCTTGCGGAGGAGCGGTTCAGGCCGCCCGCGGCGCCTCGTTATGCTCGGATCAGCCGGGAGACGGGAGGTCCTGCGCGAGGCGTAGATTTTCCCAGATTGCGCGACGTCGACGAGCAGGACGACATCGAGCGCCTTGAGCGCCTCAAATCGAACTATCGCTGTTCGGAAAATTGAATCTCGCCGACGTCAACGTGCTCGTCGAAGCGTTTCGAGCCGATACGCCTCGACATAAAGCCTGTCGCAAATGGCTTGACGACGCTTTCGATAGCCGCGCGGGCTTCGCCGTATCGCGTCTCGTTCTAAGCGCCGTGGTGCGCGTCACGACAAACCGAAAATTCTATCGATCGCCGAGCGCTCTCGACGACGCCTTTGGCTTTTGCGCGGACATACTCGCGCAGCCCAATTGTCGCATCGTCGAGCCAGGCGATGGCCATTGGCGAATTTTCGAGCGTCTCTGTCTCGAGACGGAGACGCGCGGACCCGTAGTGACTGACGCGTGGTTCGCAGCCCTCGCTATCGAGTGGGACTGCGAGTGGATCACTCTCGATCGCGACTTTGCGCGATTTCCAGGTCTGCGATGGCGGACGCCGTAAGCGGCATTACTTCGCCTCGACGTAAATCTGCGCGCCCTTTTCCAAAAACTCCTCGGCCTTTTCGGACATCCCCTTCTCGCGCGCGGCGATCTGCGCCGCCTCCTCACGCAGGTCGCGGGTGATCTGCATCGAGCAGAATTTCGGTCCGCACATCGAACAGAAATGCGCGACTTTATGCGCCTCCTTCGGCAGCGTCTCGTCGTGGAATTCGCGCGCGGTGTCGGGATCCAACCCGATCTCGAACTGATCCTCCCAGCGGAAGTCGAAACGCGCCCGGCTCATCGCGTCGTCGCGTTCGCGCGCCGCCGGATGGCCCTTGGCG
>JBFXJV010000362.1:0-3773 GCA_050174515.1 Methylocystis sp. | reverse complement strand
ATTGCGCGCGAAGATGACGACGCCCGCCGAGGCGATCATGATCGTCGCGAAGAGGTAGAAAAATACGGCCTGCACGTTCGTCGTCCTCTCGAGCGCTGCGCTTTCGCGCCGCTCACATGCGAGCCTTCAAGGCTCGCGGTCCAATTCCTGCCCTGGATCTCGAGCCTTAAAGGCTTGCAAACCCAGTTACCTGTATTGCGCATCCATCGCGATATTGCGCGCGATCTCGCGCTCCCAGCGGTCGCCGTTCTCGAGCAGCCGCTCCTTGCTGTAGTAAAGCTCCTCGCGCGTCTCGACCGAGAATTCCGAATTCGGCCCCTCGACGATCGCGTCGACCGGGCAGGCTTCCTGGCAGTAGCCGCAATAGATGCATTTCACCATGTCGATGTCGTAGCGCGTCGTGCGGCGGGTGCCGTCGTTGCGGCGCGGTCCGGCTTCGATGGTGATGGCCTGCGCCGGACAGATCGCCTCGCAGAGCTTGCAGGCGATGCAGCGTTCCTCGCCATTGGGATAGCGGCGCAGCGCATGCTCGCCGCGGTAGCGCGGCGACTGCGGATTCTTTTCGTGCGGATAGTTGATCGTCGCCTTCGGCTTGAAGAAGTAGCGCATCGACAAAAGGAATGCGCCGACGAATTCCGAAAGGAAGAGCGATTTGGCGGCTTGATCGAGTTTCATGACGGCCTCAACTGCCTGCCGGTCCCGCCGGCCAGAACTGCAGCACGGCGGCGACGATGATGACCATGGCGAGGGAGATCGGCAGAAAGACTTTCCATCCCAGGCGCATCAGCTGATCATAGCGATAGCGCGGCACGAAGGCTTTCACCATGGCGAAGAAGAAGAAGAAGAAGCTCACCTTCAGGATGAACCAGATCACGCCCGGCACATAGGTGAACGGCGCGACATTGACCGGCGGCAGCCAGCCGCCGAAGAACAGGATCGTCAGCAGCGCGCACATGGTGACGATCGCCACATATTCGGCGAGCATAAAGAGAACGTAAGGCGTCGCCGAATATTCGATCATGAAGCCGGCGACGAGCTCCGACTCCGCCTCTACGAGATCGAACGGCGGACGGTTGGTCTCGGCGAGCGCCGAGACGAAGAAGATGATGAACATCGGGAACAGGCGCAGCCAGTACCAGCCGGCCATGCCGTAGGGCGTATCCTGCGCGGCGACGATGTCGGTCAGATTGAGCGAACCGGCGCAAAGCAGCACCGTGATGATCACGAAGCCGATCGAAACTTCATAGGACACCATCTGCGCCGCTGAGCGCAGCGCCGAGAGAAACGGATATTTCGAGTTCGACGCCCAGCCGCCCATGATGACGCCGTAAACGCCGAGTGACGACAGCGCGAAAATGTAGAGAATGCCGACATTGATATCGCCGACCGCCCATCCGTCGGCGACCGGAATCACGGCCCAGGCGGCGATTGACAGCGTCGCCATGATGAAGGGCGCGAACAGGAAAATGCCCTTGTTGGCGACGTCGGGAATGGCCGGCTCCTTCAGCGCGAATTTGATGAAATCCGCGAAGCTCTGCAGAAGTCCCCAGGGTCCGACGACATTTGGTCCGCGACGCAGCTGCACAGCCGCCCAAATCTTGCGGTCCGCAAGAATGACATAGGCCACATAGATGAGCAGCGCGACCGCAAGCAGCACGCTCTTCACGAGCGCGAGAACAAGCGGATACGCGTTGAAGAAATCCGAAATGGCGCTCGTCCAATCGTCGCTCACGTCCAAAGCTCCTATTCCGCCGCTTGCGCGAGCCGACCCTGCGCCAGCGCCGAACAATCCGCCATGACCGCCGACGCGCGGGCGATCGGATTGGTGAAGTAGAAATTCTCGATCGCAGGAACGAAGGCGTCCTTCATCGCCACCGCCGGGTGATTGGCGAGCGCGACGATCTGCGCGGCGTCGCCCGGGGCGATGTCATCCACTTGCGCCAAGTGGGGATGCGCCTCGACCAGCCGCCGGCGCAGCGCCGCGAGCGAATCGAAGGGCAGCGGATCGCCAAGCGCGCCTGACAGCGCGCGCAGCACCGCCCAGTCCTCGCGCGCTTCTCCGGGCGGGAAGACGACGCGGAAGGCGCGCTGCACGCGGCCTTCGGTGTTGACGTAAAGGCCGGATTTTTCCGTGTAGGCCGCGCCAGGCAGGATCACGTCGGCGCGATGCGCCCCGCGGTCGCCATGCGCGCCGATGTAGACCACGAAAGCGCCGGGTTCGATCGGCAGTTCGTCGGCGCCCAGATTAAAGATGAGATCGAGCGCGCCCGATTTCGCCATCCCGCGCGCATCCAATCCGCCCGCGCCCGGCGTGAAGCCGAGGTCGAGCGCGCCGACCCGAGCGGCAGCCGTATGCAGAACGGAAAATCCGTTCCATCCGTCGCTGAGGCCGCCGAGGTTTTGCGCCGCCTGAGCGGCGAGCGTGAGCGCCGCCTCGCCGTCGTCGCGCGCCAGAGCGCCCTGCCCGATGATGACGAGCAGCTTCTCCGCAGGCGTCGCGGAGCGGATGAACTGCAGGAGCGACTCGGGACCGGCGCCGAGATGATCATAGCCATAGGTGAGATCGGCGCGTTCGCCGACAAGCGAAACCGTAAAATCGCCTTTCAGCCAGCGCTTGCGGAGCCGCGCGTTGAGAACGGGCGATTCCTTGCGCGGATTGGCGCCGATGATCAGCACCGCGCCGGCCTGCTCAATGCCGGCGACCGTCGCATTGAAGAGATAGGACGCACGGCCGAATTTCGGATTGAGCTTGGCGCCGTCCTGACGGCAATCGAGGTTCGGCGTTCCAAGCTGCTCGGCGAGGAGCTTTAAAGCGAAAGTCTCTTCGACCGCGGCGAGATCGCCGACCAGCGCGCCGATGCGCGACGGCGACGTCGCCTTGGTTTTGGCGGCGACGGCGGCGAACGCCTCCTGCCAGGAGGCGGGCCGAAGCCGGCCGTTCTCGCGGATATAGGGCCGGTCGAGGCGCTGCGTCTTCAATCCGTCGACGATCTGGCGCGTCTTGTCGGAAATCCACTCTTCGTTCACGAGATCGTTGATGCGCGGGAGAATGCGCATGACTTCGCGGCCGCGCGAGTCGACGCGGATCGCGGAACCGAGGGCGTCCATCACGTCGATCGTCTCGGTCTTCTGATATTCCCAGGGCCGGCCGCGGAAGCTTTGCGGCTTGGGCAGCAGCGCGCCGACCGGACAAAGATCGGCGACATTGCCCTGCAGCTCGGAGCTCATCGCGCTTTCAAGATAGGTAGTGATCTCCATATCTTCGCCGCGGCCGATCGCGCCCATGTCTCCCGTGCCCGCGACCTCCGCGGTGAAGCGGACGCAACGCGTGCAATGGATGCAGCGGTTCATTTCGGTCTTGACCAGGACGCCGATATATTTGTCCTCGACCGCGCGCTTGTTTTCATGAAAGCGCGAACTGTCGACGCCGAAAACCAGCGCCTGATCCTGCAGATCGCATTCGCCGCCCTGATCGCAGATCGGGCAGTCGAGCGGATGGTTGATCAGCAGAAATTCCATCACCCCTTCGCGCGCCTTTTTCACCATCGGCGATTTGGTGAAAACTTCAGGCGGCGCGCCGTTCGGGCCGGGGCGCAGATCCTTCACCGACATGGCGCAGGAAGCCTGCGGCTTCGGCGGCCCGCCCTTCCCTTCGACGAGGCACATGCGGCAATTGCCGGCGATCGACAGGCGCTCGTGATAGCAAAAGCGCGGAATCTCGACGCCGGCCTGCTCGCACGCCTGCAGCAGCGTGAACTCCCCCGGCACGTCTA
>JBFXJV010000361.1:0-3784 GCA_050174515.1 Methylocystis sp. | reverse complement strand
GAAAGCGGCGGTGGCATATCCGTTCTGTCTCAGAATTTCCGGTAAGCCGGCCGTGGTATTGGGGACCAAGCCCGTATAACCAGGAAATCCCGTTCCCATCTCGATGATGACGCCGGTGGCGACGCTGTGATGATTGCGGCCGGTGAGAAGCGCGCCGCGCGTGGGCGAACAGAGGGCGGTTGTATGGAACTGGTTATAACGCAACCCTTCCTTTGCGAGCCTGTCGAGCGTTGGCGTCGCCACCGCGCCGCCGAAAGTTCCGGCATGGCCGAAGCCAACGTCGTCGAGGAGCACAATCAGCACGTTTGGCGCGTCTTTTGGCGCCTGGATTTGCTTGGGGAAGTCCGGCTTGGAATTCTTGTAGGTCTCGCCGATGACGCCGTTGAACGCCGGCTCCGGCTTCGGCAGAACCTTTTCCGCTCCCGCCGGTCGCGCGTTCAATGCCGCCACGCAGACGAAAATGATCGCCGCTAAGCAATGTCGTTTCATGTTTCCGTCCGCGTTGTCGAAAGGAGGGGGTCCGCAGGCTCGCGCCTGAAGGTGAAGTCAATTGCCGCCGGCCGACGCTTTCGGCCGATCACTGGCGTAAAGCAGCGGTCGCTGCAATTGATCTTTGCTGCGAATTCCGCATGGGGGTCGATCTTGGGGTCGCTGGCCGTCATCGCACGCCGCCGGACTCGCCGAGTCAATCAGTCTGACGCCGTCGCGCTAACCAGAGTTGCGCGATGCGCGCCATCGGCCCTCGTAGCAGCGCATAAGGGAGAAACGCAAGCAGGACCGCGACAATTGCCGATTCGCCCGGATGAAACTCATCAAGAAAAGCAAGTTGGTAGACGACGTCCATGACCACGCCGAGGATCAAGATCCTCGCCGTCGAAACGACGCCCTCCCAAAGGCGCGCGCCCCGTCGCTCGCCGCCGAACGCGATTGCGGACAGAAAGGGCGTGCGTTCGAGCCGCGCATCGTTCATGCCGTCGCGAAATGCCGCGATCGCCGCCATCCCCGGCTGCAAAAAGAAGCGGAAAGTCATGGGGCTGCCCGGCCGGGCGACGATGTTCCGCCAGAGTCGCTGTAACTCCTCGGTCGAAAGTCCGTACCAGGCGAGACCGACGACGGCGCAGCCGAGCAGCAGCACAACTGCGATCCGCGCCACAACAACCTCGGCCTCCGATGGCGAACTGGTCATTGCAAAGTCCTGGTTTATCGCGGTTGGCGACATCCGCGCGAGCGATCGAACTCCATCGAGCGGTCCACTCGTAATGTTCGTCGCTAGTCCCGTTTCTAAGCGCCTTTGCCAGCCTGATCTTCAGGCTGGCGGTTGGCAAGCGACAGCTCAGCAGCGAGTCGTCCGAGCAATTGGCCGCCTCTGTGCTGGGTCGGCTATTCGCATTCAGCGGTTCGCGCAGCCATGTCCGCGCAATTTCTTTCGAAACGTCGAACGGTCCGTATTTCTTCAAACCTTCGAAGCAAGTCTCGGATCGTATCGCAGACGACGGGCGGCGGCGGGCGCTCCAGCGCGGCCGCGTAGCGCGTGTGCAGGGTCATCGACTCGTCGAGATTGCGCCGGCGTTTCTTATATTCCCAGGCGAACAAGCCCCATTTCCAGACATCCGCCGAGCCGTCGCCGATGATCGCCGCGCCTGTTTCGCGGCCCCCGGCTTACGCGCTCTCCAACTCCTCGTCGCGATGGTTCATCTCGAAGCGGCGCACGATTAGCCGGACGAGGTAAAGGCCGAATTCCGGATTTTGAAAATAAAGCTGTTCGAACTGCTCATAGGTGATGACGAGCAGGCTTACGTCGCTCAGGCAGCGAGCCGTCGCGGTGCGCTTTCCGATCGTGGTGAACAGCGCCATCTCGCCGAAAATATCGCCGGTCGCGAGGGTCGCGCCGCGCTCGACGATTTCGACCTGTCCTTCGACGACGACGAAGGCTTCGTCGGCTTGGTCGCCTTTCAAAAATACCGCATCGCCGCGTCTCAGCATTCGCGGATGCATGAAGGGCTTGAGCCATTCAATGTTCAGGTCGTTCTCATTGGCTTCGCGCACGCTGGCGATGAGGCGCCGCATTTCGCGCATGCGGGTAAAATTCAGCGGCAGATTGATCGCATGTTTGGCGATGGTCGGCGGGCTGGCGATGACGAGCCCCAAGGTCACGCCGAGTACATTGCCGAGCATCGCCGTGATCCGCAGCGGAATCATGCGTTTCATGTAGGCCGCGCCGACGACCGTCGAGGCTTCCGCCCAGGCGAGCGCCGTCAGCGCCGCCGCGCCGACCGCCTTGCCCGTGTCCGAGCCGGCCCAGCTTGTCACCGCATCAATCAGTTCAGACATTCCGACTTCCATCCTTTCGCCGCGCTTAACCCCGGCGCGCAATCGACACAAGCGCGCGGGACTGGACTTTCCCGTGCGCTTTCGCACATTCGCCCTATGCGACAAACGAGCCGAATGCTGCGCATCGACACTTCGGGACGCGGATTTTACGAATTTACTCAGAACCTTCGCGACGTTGCGCGCGAAGCCGACATAATTCAGGGGTTGCTGACGGTTTTCTGCCGGCACACCTCCGCCTCGCTGCTCATTCAGGAAAACGCCGACCCGACCGTCCTGCGCGATCTCGAAGCCGTCTTCGAGCGGCTTGCGCCAGAGGCGGCGGCTTACGCCCATGACGCCGAAGGCGCCGACGACATGCCGGCGCATATTCGCGCCGCGCTCACCCAGACGCAGCTCTCGATTCCGCTGATCGGCGGCGCATTGGCGCTTGGAACCTGGCAGGGCGTCTATCTTTTCGAGCACCGCCGCCGCGCGCATCGGCGCGAAATCGCTCTGCATCTCATCGGCGAATAGGCGGCGACTGCGTCATTCTGGCACGGTCCCGCCGGGCCGCCGGCAACGGTTCCGCAAGCCTAATCGGCGATAAGATTTGTGAAAGATCGCATCCGGGGCGGCGCGAATCGCGGCGCCGTGCGAGACGCGTCGCCGCAGGTGAGCCAGTCTATGCGTCGTCAGTCGAAAACGCATTTCGCCCGCAAAGGAGTGGCGCCCTGGGCCATCAGCGTAACGGCGCCCTGGGCGCTTGGCGTCGGCCTGCTGGTGTCTTTCACAGCCGCCGCCGGCCAGGATCCGACGATCGACTGGAAGGTTTCTCCGCTCGCGGCGCGCGCGCCGGGCGCGCTGACGATCGGCTTCAGCGAGGCGGCGAGCGGCGACTACGGCTTCTATGGCGAGACGCGCGCCAGGATTCAGGAGGCGCGTCTCGTCGTCGGCGCCGTGCAAGACAACGCGATCGATCCCGACGAGCGCGAGCCGCATGTCGATCTCAAGCCCGACGTGAAGAATTTTCCCCAGGTCGACCGGCGGCACAAGGGCGATCCGGTGATCGCCATGCGCCCGGGTTTCGAGACGCGCCGGCAAAAGCCCGCCAATCTCGGGCTGACTGAATCGCCGCCGCTGTCATTCGGCATCGAGGGTAAGTCGACGCGGCCCACGGCGACGCCGCTCGCGCCGCGCGGCAGAACGCCCGGCGACGAAGCTCTCGAGGAGGCGGATGCGGGCGCTCTCCCCGAACCGGCGACGACGCAAAAGTCGACGGCGGTCGCCTCTCCGGCGCAAAGCTCATCGATCTCGACGCCCCCCGCCGCCGACCTTCCGCGCGACGCCGGGCGAGAGGCGCCGAGCGAGCGCGCGCTGCACGGCGCTTCGCCTCAGACGCCACGCGCCGTCGCGCTGGGCTCGTCGACGCCGGCGCAGCCCGACGCCGTGCCGATCGAAGTGTCGTCTTTCCAGG
>JBFXJV010000360.1:0-3789 GCA_050174515.1 Methylocystis sp. | reverse complement strand
ATGCCCTTCAATTGGAGCGATGTTTCCAGGCCGCCACCAGCGCGAAACGCCGTCCGGCGTTGAAATTCGCTCCCAGACACGTGCTGGCGAAGCTTTGATGACTTGTTCCACGATCACTGTTTGCAGTATCATTCGTTCGTCTCCTCGAGGCCCCTCGCCAGATCTGCGAGGCGCGCTTTCCAATACTCCTCATAGGGTGCAAGCCAGTCGCGAAGCGCGATCAGCGGTTGGGCGTTGAGCGAATAAATCCGCTCACGTCCGGCCTTGGTTTCTTGCACGAGGCCCGCTTGACGCAGGACGCCCAAATGTTCGGAAACAGCCGAACGGCTGATGTCGAAGGCCTCCGCTATGGATCCCGCGCTTCTTTCTTCCAAAAGCAATAGCATCACCACTTGGCGGCGGATCGGATTGGCAAGAGCGGAGAAAACAGCTTCGTCCATACCGCGTATAATGTCGGAATTATCCGACATGTCAACTTTTCCCGACATATTATCGCCAGCTGTGGCGCGCTCCAGGCCGCCAGCGTTTGCAGCGCTGAGCGTGACACTCGCCCATCGGCGATCGACTTGGCGAAAGCGTCGCTGACGAAACACACAAACGAAGCCGCTGCATCCATCAGCGCGGCTTTGCACGCCGGCGACAATTGCTCACGCCTTTCTTTCAGGCATCCCCGGACGCGTCCATTGCCCGGCTGAGCGCCGCCGCAAATTTTGCCGACATCGACCTCGCAAGCGGCGCGGACCTGTCCGAAGGACTGCGAGGAGGCTTGAGATCGAGGACGACGAGATCGATCCGGCGTCGCGCCATCAAACGGTCGAGATCGCGCCCGTCGCCGCAGACGGCGGGTCAAATCCTTCGCGATCGAGCAAGCCCTTCACGAGGGGCGAATCTCCGGATCATCCTCCACCATGGCGATCGTTGTCGACTGAACCATGTCGTGATCCCACAACTAAAGAGATATTTGCTCGTTCGCCCGCCGGATTATCCGGCGAAACGAGTTGACCGTGTTCCCGAGCGGTCCTCTCATGATTGCATACCTGATCTTTGAAAGGCGTTCGAGATCCGTAACGCAAACGTTGCGTGTCGATTTCGAATTGTTGCAGCCGGCGCCCCAGTGTCCATTCCGGCGTCTTCGCCCCAGAAAGTCGCGCGAGACGCTCGAGGGCATCGACAAAGCGGCTTGTTTTGGCTTCGATTCGACGCCCGATACGCAGGATGCGAGTCGCCATTCTTCCGAGTGGCCTTGCTATTCACGGCCGCGGAGACGGCCTCGACGATTTCATCGAAATCCGGAAAATGGCCCTTGACGCGCTCGGCGACGATTTCAGCATTGACACGCACTTCGAAAATGCTGCCCTTCGCCGGTAAGAGGCGCGCGGTGATCGACAGATTGCCCTGTAGCGCATCGGCCGCCTCCATTGCACGCTTTTCGTAGCCACATGGCTTGCAATAGGTAATCGTGACGTCGTTCATAGTTTCAGTGCTTTCATCGTGAATACTAGACGATGCGGTTCGTGGCGTTGCGCCAATGAGGAAGCTGCAGCGCGATCATTCGATGATCCCGTCTTCCCGATTGGGCTCGACCGGCACTGCAAACGACCACAGCATGGCGGTTTTCATCAGGTTGAAACCGCGCTTCGAATAGAAGCCCTCCTTGCCGCGCCGAGCGTAGAGAATGATCCGCTTATGATGTCGCACCTCTCGCTTCAGCGCTTCGAGAATGAGGCCGCCATAGCCCCGCCCCTGGAATTCCGGAAGTACGGCCATATCGCAGATAACGGCGCAGTCGACTTCGTCGCCGAACGCGCGACCGGCGCCGACGAGTCTCTCGCCCTCGAGCGCAAAGACCCGGTACCGACTGTTGCAAAAAGCTTCCACTATTGCGTGCGCTGGCCGCTCTCCGAGCTTCGCCGCCGCGTAGAGGCCGGCGAGCTGATCGTCATCGTGAAAAGTCGAAATGAATATCGGTTTGCCGTCAGCGGATGCCATGAATCTGGTCCTCCGACTGCGATCCGAGCGTGGCGCAATCTGCCGATTGCAACGTCCGGCCGGTGTAGACATCCTTGCTGTCGCCGTAGGTTCTTATGACTGCGGGACGGTGACGGATCGCCTCGAACCATCGACGAAGGTCGGGGAACTCCCGCAGGCTCTGGCCATGCGCCATGTGCGGGACGATCCATGGAAAGCAGGCCATGTCGGCGATCGAATAATCCTCGGCAATGAAGGGCCGGTTTGCAAGGCGCTTATCCAGAACGCCATAGAGCCGCGCGGTTTCGACTCTGTAGCGCTCGATCGCATAGGGGACCTTTTCGCTGGCGTAGATATTGAAGTGGCCGATCTGGCCGGCCATGGGCCCCAATCCTGCCATTTGCCAGAACAGCCACTGAAGAACATCCAGACGGCGGCCAGGCTCCTCGGGCATGAACATCCCGGTTTTCTCGGCGAGATAGAGGAGGATCGCGCCCGACTCGAATATCGATAGCGGCAAGTCGCGCATGGCAGGCGAATGGTCGACAATGGCTGGGATTCGACCGTTAGGCGCGATCGCGACGAACTCAAGCCGGGATTGTTCTCCTTTAGAGAGATTTACCGGGACCTTGCGATAGGCAAGGCCGGCCTCCTCGAGGAAAATGCGAACCTTGTGACCGTTCGGCGTTGCCGCATAGTAGAGCTCGATCATATCGAATCCTTCATTTGCGCCGCGTTCCTCTCGTTGTCGCAATGCTAAGGCAAGGTGCCGCTTAGGAGTCGCTGTGTTGGCGCGCTGGCGCACTCGTCGCGGCCTTTCACTTGATTGCGGCGCCGGCCAACTGAAGATTCTCAATGCGGCAAAACGCGCGCGGCATTCCCGGAAGATTGACGCTTTACCCGCATTTCTTGCACCAATCGCCAGTTTTTTCCTTGATCGACGGACCGTTCATTGCACCAGCGAAAGCTGTCCGTTGTTATGTCCCGATAAACCCAACGAGTCTGCGACCCAGCGGCATCGACGCCGGAGACTTGAATGATTTCATCGCCCACCTTTCGAGCGAGCTGGCGGGTGATGTTTCCGTTCGGCGGATTGATCCAGACGATGTGCCAGGCGTCGATCTTGGGATCGTAGACGCGGATCGTCGTCGAGTATCGATTCCCAGCTTGCAACCAACTCACCTCGTTGCCTTCGCGCAGCGGGGTGATCCAAAGATCCTGGATCGCACGTCCCTCGAGCACCCAGTCGAAACGAACATCCCAGTGTGAATGTGTGACTGTTCCATCTGCTGCGAACTCGGTCGCCTCCGCCAGCCAATCGCCTACGAATTGCCCGTAAAGCATGAGCTGGTCGGCATATTCGGCGGCAGGCCCCCTCGAGGCGAGGCCTTCCAGAAACGTGCGAGGGATTGAACTGATCGCTGTGTCCATTGGGTCGCCGCTTGGCTCTGACGGGGAGGGGTCCCACACGACGGCCTATCCAGGCCGTCGATGCGCGAAGTTAGTTCCTGTCGAACAGGAACTCGGCAGCGCAGGAGAAGCGGAGGCTGCGAGCCTATTGCCGGCCTGCTTGGCGCGTCCCCCGAGATGCGCTCGCCGAGTCGTGATCGGGAATGAGCGAGACGTTGGGGATGACGCCTCGAACGTCGCACCATTTTTGATAGGCGTCGCGCGTGGTCAATGCATCATCGACTTCAATGACAGCGCCGTCGTCATCAAGATATTCGACTCGGCCTTTCAAAGAGATTTGAATGATGCAGGGCTCGTCGCCGACGCATCGCCAGCTGTCGACGTTGCCGGCAGGTTCGAAGACATAGGTCC
>JBFXJV010000359.1:0-3800 GCA_050174515.1 Methylocystis sp. | reverse complement strand
ATAATACGGCGCTTCCTGTCGCAGGCGATTTCGCAGACGCCGAGATTCATCGGAAAGGCCGACCCATCCTTGCGCAGGCCGTCGATACGCTGGCAAACGCGTGGCGCTCCAGGACGCAGATCATCGCGATAGCTGCGATCCCACTCGGGCGCCAGCATCCCGAAGTCTCGGCCAATGAGCTCATCTGGAGCATAGCCGAATAGCGCCGCGGCTTCGGCGTTCAACGCGCGCACCGTTCCGCGCTCGTCGAGCGCGACGATTCCGTCGAAGGCGGCGGCCATCATCGCGGTGAGATCGGGGCGTCCTTCGGCTTCGGCCGTGCTCGGCGCGAAAGAGGACTCAGGATTGCTGAGGGAACGCATACGCTGCCCCCGGGGCGCGCGGCGCGCTTCACGCTCCCATCTTGCAGTAGCTAGGCGCTTGCGACGGAACATCAAGTCCTGTCGCAAGCGGCGCATTTGCAACCTCCGACAAATAGCCTAAGCAAGCGCCATGTCGCCTCTGCAAGCTGCAGCGCCGCTGCTCTTTTATAACGCCCGGCTGATCGATCCCGCCTCGGGACGGGATTGGCGAGGCGGGCTCGTCGCTCGTGACGGCGTCATCGCAGAACTCGGTGAATCGGTGAGGCCGGCTGACGCTCCAGACGGCGCGCGCCTCATCGACTGCGCGGGCGAGGTCGTCGCGCCCGGCCTCATCGATATGCAGGCCTTCGTCGGCGAGCCGGGCGCCGAACATCGCGAAACCATCGCAAGCGCGACGCTCGCCGCCGCGGCGGGCGGGGTGACAACGCTGGTTTCAACCGCGGCGACGCTGCCGCCGGTCGACGACCCCGCCGTCGTCGACTTCGTTCTGCGCCGCGCGCGCGACACCGGCCGGGTGCGCGTCGCGCCGATGGCGGCGCTCACCAAGGGCCGCGAGGGCAAGGAGATCGCCGAACTCGGTCTGCTCCAGCAAGCGGGCGCCGTGGCCTTCGGCGATGGCGCGCGCTCGGTGAGAAATGCGCTGGTGATGCGTCGGGCGCTCACCTACGCGCGCGATTTCGACGCGCTCGTCATCCATTTCGCGCAAGACCCCGATCTCTGCGTCGGCGTCATGAATGAAGGCGATTTCGCGCATCGGCTTGGCCTCTCGGGCGCGCCGCGCGAAGCAGAGGCGATCATGCTCGACCGCGACCTGCGGCTCGTCGCGCTGACCGGCGCGCGCTATCACTCGGCGATCGTGACGACGACCCTGTCGCTCGACGCCTTGCGACGGGCCAAGGACGACGGCCTGGCCGTGACCTGTGGGACCTCGATCAACCATCTGGCGCTGAACGAGAACGACATCGGCGACTATCGCACCTTTCTCAAGCTGCGGCCGCCCCTGCGCCATGAGGACGAGCGCAAGGCGCTCGTTGCCGCGCTTGGCGAAGGCCTCATCGACGTGATCGTCTCCGACCATGATCCGCAGGATGTTGAAACGAAACGCCTGCCATTCGCGGAAGCCGAATATGGCGCGATCGGCGTCGAAACCATGCTCGCCGCCGGCCTGCGTCTCGTTCACTCGGGCGATGTGACGCTTCCCCGCCTGCTTGCCGCGATAACCTCCCGCCCGGCGGAGATTTTGGGCTTGCCGCAGGGCAGGCTGCAAAAAGGCGCGCCCGCCGATATTGTCCGCTTCGATCCCGATGCGCCTTTTGTCGTCGATCCGGCCGCGCTCCACTCGCGCTGCAAGAACACGCCTTTCGACGGCGCGCTGTTGCAGGGCGTGGTCAGAACGACGGTCGTCGGGGGCGAGATCGTTTACGAAGATTAACGCTTCAAGCGCCGCATCGTCCGACCGCGAATGGCCGTGGCATTTTTCAAAAAGGCGCCTCAGCTCGATACGATCGCAAATTTGTGTCGCGCCTTCAGCGCTTCCATGCTGAGCCAGACCGAGGCTCCAGCGCCAATGAAATGAGCGACTAACAAGTTAAAGTTCGCCATTAAGATGAAGATGTCGAGCGCGCGCACGATCTTGTCCGGATCGGTAATCGCGATCCCCGGCGGCTGCGAGACGGTCTTGGCGACGAGAAGGGCGATGCTCAAACCGACGCCGATAAACGATACGACGGCGCCCAATATGTTAACGACCGAGCCGACTCCGAGAAACCACAGGGCGGCAGGCTGGTCGGCGGCGAGCGCTCCTGCTGGATCGCTGATCAGCCGTCCGGATGCGATGGTCGAGAAAAAATCGATAAAGAGCGACGCGAACAACAGGGCAAGTCCGAAATAGCCCCAGTGGATCGGATCGCTGACCCAGGTGGTCGAGCTGATCGACTGGCCGACCGCGCCAAAGGCGAGGAGCGGCGCGGTCAGGAAAGCCAGAACGAAATCCAGCCAGAACCCCATCCAGCCCATGAGGCGGATTCGACGCGCAAGATCCTGCCCAATCAGCGTCGATTCCGGCGAAAGCGGCGCCGCGCCGCTTGGCGGCGCCGTGGCGACCAGCGCCGTGGAAGTCGTCCGCCGCGCCGGCCCGGCCATTATGATGAGGCCCAGATAGCCGATTAACCCCGCCGGGAGCAGAACGGCCGCGAGCTGGTTCGCGGCGCGCGCGACGCCGGCGAAGGTCTCATCCGCGAAACCGGGTGATCCGCCCGAAATCCCCATGACGTCAAATGAGACGCCGCTGAATATCGCTTCGAGTCCGCCGCTGAAGATCAGCAGGAAACCAGCCGCATAAAGGAGCTGACGCAGCGGATAGGCGGTCAACCGCCGCCAAGCGGGTCCGGCGCTGAACGGGTAGTTTGGAAAGGCCGTGCGCCACAAATATTGGACGGCGAGCAGTATGACGACGAGTGCGGAAAAGTTCAGCGACAGATTGGTAAGCGGACCGCCAATCGACGGCTCCCACAGCCGCAATGCCCAGGAGACGAGCGCGAGCATGGCGAAGAGCGCGGCAAGCGCCCAGTCGACCGGATCATCGAAGAAATCATACGCCAATTGATGAAGCCGCATTCGGCGCCCCGCCACAGAAACAATTGGCGCGTCGGGCGGCGATTTCAACTGGCAGCGCTTTAGACAGGGCGGGCTTCGTCGCCTAGCCGACCGAGCTTCTTGAAGCGATGGAGCGGGTCTTGCCCAATGCGCGGTGGCTGCAATATCTATTTTGGATTGATTTCGAAAAGGAGAGACTTTGATGAAAGCGCTTTTCGCTACGACCGCCATATTCGTCACAATGTGCCTGTGCTCCAGCGCTTTGGCCCAGATCCCGAGCTTCCCCAAGGACGAGCCCTACGCCAAGGCCCGCAAGATTCTCGTGAAGAAAGGTTGGAAGCCGGTCCATGAGCCCGAGGACGGCTTTGTCTGCCAGAAGGACGATCCGCGCTGCGAAGGACGGCCCGAAACCGTGAATTGCGCGGGAACCGGCCTGGCCAATTGCATCTTTCGCTGGAAGCGTAAGGGTGTCGTGATCGATGTGCTCACAGTGGGCGAAATAAAGCCTGTGATCACGGAAGTGACTTGCCGTTCAGGATGCAGCTAATTCCAACTCTTGCTTTTGCACGGCCCAGGTCCCTGTTGCGACCTTGCTCCGCCGGTCTTGAAGAATCCCGCCAATAGCCTTAAAGCCTCGCCCCGCGCCGGGCGAGGGCTCGCGATAATGCGGAATTGGAATCATGGCCAAGGAAAAGTTTTCACGCACGAAGCCGCACTGCAACATTGGGACGATTGGACACGTCGACCATGGCAAGACGTCCTTGACGGCGGCGATCACCAAAGTGTTGGCGGAAACCGGCGGCGCGACCTTCACGGCCTATGACCAGATCGACAAGGCGCCGG
>JBFXJV010000358.1:0-3811 GCA_050174515.1 Methylocystis sp. | reverse complement strand
GAACGCGCCGATGCACATGCGCCGCCTGACCTGCGACGCAAAGCGCGAAGGGAACCTCACAGTCGTGCCGCGGCTCTACCCAGGTGACGCCGCGGCGCTCCGGATGATGGGCGATCATGTGATCGACGCCGCGCAGCGGCGTGACCGCGCCATGCGCGAAGGGAATGGTTTCGGGCAGCCTGTTAAGACGCGCCGCGATCCAGGCGGCGTGACGCTGCGCAAAATCGCGCGCGTCCCGCAACGACGCCCGCTGCGGCATGGTCAACACCGCGTCGCGCGCGGCGAAGCGCACCCGCAATGTGAATCGACGCGCATTCTGCGACCGGCGCAGAGCGACGAGAATTGGTTCACCCGCGTGAACTAAAGTGAGAATCGACGCGCCATTCGGCGCCGGTCCTTCGCGCAGCAGTCGCAGCATGATTCATATGCTAGCGCAAAGGCCGCATGAGTCGCGAGTTCGAAAATTGCAGGCAGACGAAAATATTTCGCTTGCGCGGCGCCTTTCGCGCCGCTCTCCGCTCGTCGGCCAAGAGAGCTACAGATAGCGCTCAAGCTCACGCGCGGCGTCGGCCGGGCGGCGCGCTACGTTGAACGGCGCGACAAAACGGCCGTTCTTGTCCATCAGATAGACGACGGTGGTGTGGTCGACGGAATAATCTTCGTCGTTGCCTCCCGCGCGTTTCGAAAAGATTCGGTATTCGCGCAGCACGGGATCGATCGACGCGCGCGGCCCGGTGACGCCAATGATGCGCGGATCGAAATTGGAGAGATAATCTTTCAGAACTTCGGGCGTGTCTCGCTCAGGATCGACGGTGACGAACAGCGCGCCGACCTTCGTATCAGGTCCCATCGCCCGCAGGATTTCCGACATTTCGAAAAGCGTCGTGTGACAAATGTCGGGACAATGCGTATAGCCGAAGAAGACCAGGAAGGGACGGCCAAGGAAATCCTGTTCGGTCACCTCCTGGCCGGTGTGGGCGGTCAGCTGGAACGGGCCGCCGATCGTCTCCGTGGAATTCGTCGGCTTGCCGCTGGTGAAGTAAACGAAGGCGACGAACACCGCCGCGAAGACGGCGCCGACGCCGATCAGCAGCGGCTTCGAGACGCCTGGCCCGCTCGCGGATTGTGCGCTTTTTGCACCGCGCTTCAGTCCTTTTGCGCCACCCTTCGATCCGTTGGCCATCGTGCGTTTCCTGCGATTGTTCTCGTGGGCGGCGCGTCGCCGCATCCGCTCCGCGGGCGGAGCGCCAGTCGGTCAGTCAGCGAAAACTATACGGGCGTCATTGCATAAGTCCACGTCGCCTGAATCTTTCGCGTCATCGAACGCCCAGCGCGCTTCAAAAAGACAGCCCTTGGCGCCAGTGATCGGAAATTGCGCGTGATCGCCCGCAGCGACCGGCCTGTCTATCTTGCCGACGATGGTTTCCGAGGTCTTGTCTTTCGCCGTCATGACGATCTCGAAGCTCTTCAGCGGCACGAGACGCCGGTTCTCAAGATTGACGGCTCGCGCCAGCTTCGAGGGCGTCGGTCGCGGCTTCGTCGCGCCGTCCGCCCGTACGACGCCGACGGCGGCGATAACGCCGACCATCGCCAAGCGTAGCTTCATTGGACGTTCTCCCGGGCGGGGAACTTATCCCGCCTGCCGCCGTTCGCCAAGCGCCGCCGGAGCCTGAGCTGGGGCGAACCTCCCGAAACATGCGCGCGCGGCCCCAATGGTGTAGCTTGCCGCATTCCGATTCCTAGAATTGCGAAAGCGCTTCACCATGAGCGACACTCCCAGCGCGGTTCCCGGCAAAATCCTCGTCGGCGCAAGCGTAAAGGACGGGAAACCGCACGATTATCGTTACCTTACGCTCGCGCTCGGCAATCGTCATGGATTGATCGCTGGCGCGACCGGCGGCGGCAAGACTGTCTCCCTGCAGCTTCTGGCGGAAGGCTTCTCCAACGCCGGCGCCTCGGTCTTTCTCGCCGACGTCAAAGGCGATCTCGCCGGACTGTCGCAGCCTGGCGACGGCAAGCCGGCCTTCGTTGCGCGCGCGAAGGAGATCGGCGTTCGCTATGAGCCGGACCGCTTCCCTGTCGTCTTCTGGGATGTTTTCGGCGAGCAGGGACATCCGGTTCGCGCCTCGATTTCCGCGATGGGTCCGCTGCTGCTGTCGCGTCTGCTGGATATCAACGACACGCAAGAAGGCGTTCTCAATGTCGTTTTCAAGGCGGCGGACGAGCAGGGCCTGCTGCTGCTCGATCTGAAGGATCTGCGCGCGATGCTCGCGCATGTCGCCGAGAACGCCGCGACATACAGGGCGAAATATGGAAATGTCGCATCGGCGAGCGTCGGCGCCATTCAGCGGCGGCTTCTGGTGCTGGAGTCGCAGGGCGGCGAGAAATTCTTCGGCGAGCCGGCGCTCGACATTATGGATTTCCTGCGCGTCGATCGCGACGGACGCGGCGTGATCAATATCGTCGCCGCTGACAAACTCATGCGCGCGCCGCGCCTTTACGCGACCTTTCTTCTCTGGATGCTTTCCGAACTGTTCGAAAGCCTGCCGGAAGTCGGCGATCTCGACAAGCCGAAGCTCGTCTTCTTTTTCGACGAAGCGCATCTTCTTTTCAACGATGCGCCGAAGGCGCTGCTTTCCGCCATCGAACAGGTCGTGCGACTCATCCGCTCCAAAGGCGTCGGCGTCTATTTCGTCACCCAAAATCCGATTGACGTGCCGGACACGGTGCTCGGCCAGCTCGGCAACCGCATTCAACATGTGCTTCGCGCCTTCACGCCGCGCGATCAAAAGGCGGTGCGCGCCGCCGCGGAGACCTTTCGAGACAATCGAAGCATGGAGGAAGCCGAGGCGATCATGCAGCTCGGCGTCGGCGAAGCGCTGGTGTCGATGCTCGACGCCAAGGGAACGCCCGAGGTCGTCGAACGCACGCTGATCGCGCCGCCGTCGGCGCGCGTCGGACCGATATCGCCGCAGGAGCGCGAGGCGATCATGGCGGCCAGTCCCTTCGCCGGAAAATACGACACGATGATCGATCGCGAATCCGCTTTCGAAAATCTTCAGGCGCGCACTGAGAAGGACGACGCGGCGAGCGGCGCGGCGGGCGGCGGCCTGCTCGGGACTCTCGGCGGCATTTTGGGCGGCATTTTCGGCAAGGGCGACAGGAAGCGCATGTCGCCGGCGGAACTCGCGGCGCGCGCCGCGATTCAATCGGCGGCGCGATCCGCCGGCACGCAGATCGCGCGCCAAATTCTGCGCGGCGTGCTCGGCGGGATGAACCGATAATCAAAGCGCTGACGTCATGCGGGAATCTCGCTCGAAAGGAGCGAATACGCTCCTGCAAGGCGTGTCTTTAATTAGGGATGTTGCGCGTTCCTTGGTTCTCGTTCCCGCAACGTCAAATGGGGCTGCGTCTCCCTTCCTAATGATCTGAGAAACGGCTGTTCGCAGAACATGCCGCGATGCAATTTCACGTGATCACAACTAAAAAAGTAATCCAAGCTGGGTTTTGATCGCTCGCTCGACTTCTTTCAAGTCCTTCGCTGACAACGCGCCGAGCCGACCGCCAACTCTTTGCTTAGAAGCAGTGGTCAGTTGGTCCGCCATTGCCTTGCTCGGCTTGCCTTCGATCGTCACCATGGCCTCGCTTGGGTAGAGTCTGCCCGCGTTGCTGGTTAGCGGCACGACCTGAATTCGGTTCTGCGCCTCATTGGCGGCGTTTTTGCTGACGATGACGGCCGGCCGTCGTTTCCGAATTTCGCCGCCTATGGAAGGATCAAAATTGATCCAGTAGACGTCACCGCGGCGCATCT
>JBFXJV010000357.1:0-3813 GCA_050174515.1 Methylocystis sp. | reverse complement strand
GCGTCGCGAATTGGCGCCCGGCGCGAACGAAGGCGCCAAGCTCACCGTGTCCCTGTGGCTCGCGCGCGATCCGCGCGTCATCGCCGATCCCATTCCCGCCGCATCCTATGAGACAGCCTGATGTTCAACGCGCTTCATCCTACGTCGTCGCAAAATCAATTTGCGATCTCCTATGAATTCTTTCCGCCCAAGACGCCGGAGATGGAGACTCAGCTCTGGCGGACGATTAGTCGGCTTGCGGCGCTCAGGCCGCATTTCGTTTCCGTCACCTATGGCGCGGGCGGCACCACGCGCGAGCGCACCCATTCGATCGTCGCGCGCATCGTGCGCGAAACCGACATGAAGCCAGCCGCGCATCTGACCTGCGTCTCCTCGCCGCGCGAGGAAATCGACGCCATTCTGCGCGACTATTGGGAGGTCGGGGTCCGCCATATCGTTGCGCTGCGCGGCGACCCGCCGACGGGAATCGGCACGAGATTCGAGCCGCATCCCAAAGGCTACGCGACGTCGACTGACCTCGTGAGCGGCATCCGCCGGATCGGCGACTTCGAGATTTCGGTTTCGACCTATCCCGAAGGCCATCCCGAAAGCGCTTCGATCGAACAGGACCTCGACGCGCTGCAGGCGAAAGTCGACGCCGGCGCGACGCGCGCAATCACGCAGTTCTTCTTCGACAACGACGTTTACTTCAGGTTTCTCGACAAGGCGCGAGGACGAGGAATTACGATTCCGATCGTGCCCGGCATCATGCCGATCCGCAATTTCAAGCAGGTCGCGGGCTTTGCGCAAAAGGCGGGAGCGAGCGTGCCGCGCTGGCTCGCTGAGCGCTTCGACGGCCTTGACGACGATCCGGAAACCCGCGCGCTCATCGCCGCAACGACGGCGGTCGAGCAGGTGATGAGCCTGGCCCGCGCCGGCGTCAATGAATTCCACTTCTACACCAATAATCGCGCCGACCTCGTCTTCGCCATCTGCCACCTCCTCGGCGTTCGTCCCCTGCGTGAAAAGGCGTTTGCATGACCTTCGAGACATCTCACGGCCCGAATATTCTGAAAGCTCTCGACGAGGCGGCGTCGCGCCGGATTCTCATTCTCGACGGCGCCATGGGCACGATGATCCAGCGCCACAAATTCGAGGAGGCGGATTTCCGCGGCGCGCGTTTTCAGGACCACACCAAGGATCTGCGCGGCAACAATGATCTGCTGACGCTCACCCAGCCGGAGGCGATCAAGGCGATTCACGTCGCCTATCTCGAAGCCGGCGCCGACATCATCGAGACCAACACTTTTTCATCGACGACGATCGCTCAGGCCGACTACGGGCTCGAACATCTCGCCTTTGAACTCAATTGCGAGGGCGCGCGATTGGCGCGCGCCGCGGCCGACGAAGTCGCGGCGAAGACCGGCGTGCGCCGCTTCGTCGCCGGCTCGATGGGCCCGACCAATCGCACCGCGTCGATCTCGCCAGACGTCTCCAACCCGGGATTTCGCGCCGTCACCTTTGACGAACTGCGCGCAGCCTATAAGGAAGCGGCGCTCGGCCTGATCGAAGGCGGCGCCGATGTTCTGCTTGTCGAAACAATCTTCGACACGCTGAACGCCAAGGCGGCGCTTTATGCGCTTGAAGACGCCTTCGACGAGGTCGGCACGCGCTTCCCGATCATGATTTCCGGCACGATCACCGATCTTTCGGGCCGGACGCTCTCCGGCCAGACGGCGATCGCCTTCTGGAATTCGCTCGCCCACGCCAAGCCGTTTTCGATCGGCTTCAACTGCGCGCTCGGCGCGCGCGAGATGCGTCAGCATATCGCCGACATCGGCCGCATCGCGGACACGCGGGTCTGCGCCTTCCCCAACGCCGGCCTGCCGAATGAATTCGGGCTCTATGATGAAAGCCCCGAATATATGGCGGAGCTCGTCGGCGAATTCGCGACCTCCGGCCTCGTCAATGTCGTCGGCGGCTGCTGCGGCACGACGCCGGACCATATCGCCGCGATCGCCGGCGCCGTCAAAGGCGTCGCGCCGCGCGATATTCCAACAATCGAACCGATGCTGCGGCTTTCCGGTCTGGAGCCTTTTACGCTGACAAAGGACATTCCCTTCGTCAATGTCGGCGAGCGCACCAATGTCACCGGCTCGGCGAAGTTTCGCAAGCTCATCACCAATGGCGATTACGCCGCGGCGCTCGACGTCGCGCGCGATCAGGTGGCCAATGGCGCCCAGGTGATCGACGTCAATATGGACGAAGGCCTGCTCGACTCCGAGCGCGCGATGGTCGAATTCTTGAACCTGCTCGCAGCAGAACCCGACATCGCCCGCGTGCCGGTGATGGTCGACAGCTCCAAATTCGAGGTGATCGAAGCGGGCCTCAAATGTCTCCAGGGCAAGGGCGTCGTCAATTCGATCTCGATGAAGGAGGGCGAGGAGAAATTCATCGCCGACGCCCGCAAGGTGCGCCGCTACGGCGCCGCCGTCGTGGTCATGGCGTTCGACGAGACGGGGCAGGCCGATACGCTGGCGCGCAAGACCGAAATCTGCGCCCGCGCTTATAATATCCTCACGCAACAGGTCGGCTTTCCGCCTCAGGACATCATCTTCGATCCCAATATTTTCGCGGTCGCGACCGGCATCGAGGAGCATGAAAACTACGGCGTCGATTTCATCGAGGCGACGCGGATCATCAAGCGCGATCTGCCGCATGCGCATGTGTCGGGCGGCGTGTCGAACCTGTCATTCTCGTTCCGCGGCAATGAGCCGGTGCGCGAGGCGATGCATTCGGTGTTCCTCTTCCACGCCATTCAGGCGGGAATGGACATGGGCATCGTCAACGCCGGTCAGCTCGCGGTCTATGCCGAGATCGACCCGGGGCTTCGCGAATTATGCGAAGACGTGGTGCTGAACCGCCGCAAGGATTCGACCGAGCGTCTCGTCGAACTCGCCGAGAAGTTCAAGGGCGCGGGCGCCCGCACCCAGGAGAAAGACGCCGCCTGGCGCGAGCAGAACGTCGGCAAACGTCTTGAATATGCGCTGGTCAATGGCGTCACCGAATATATCGAGACCGACGTCGAAGAGGCGCGGCAAACCTCGACGCGTCCGCTCGACGTGATTGAAGGACCGCTGATGGCCGGTATGAATGTCGTCGGCGATCTCTTCGGCTCCGGCAAAATGTTCCTGCCTCAGGTCGTCAAATCCGCGCGCGTGATGAAGCAGGCGGTCGCCTATCTCATGCCCTTCATGGAGAAGGAGAAGGACGCGCGCTCTTCCGCCGGCAAGATCCTGCTCGCCACGGTCAAGGGCGACGTGCACGACATCGGCAAGAACATCGTCGGCGTGGTGCTCGGCTGCAATAATTTCGAGGTCATCGACCTTGGCGTGATGACGCCGGCGGCGAAGATTCTCGAGACGGCGAGAAAAGAGAAGGTCGATCTGATCGGCCTATCCGGCCTCATCACCCCATCGCTCGATGAAATGTGCTTTGTCGCCGCGGAGCTTGAGCGCGAGGGCCTCGATACGCCTCTCCTCATTGGCGGCGCGACGACGAGCCGCGTGCATACCGCGGTGAAGATCAGCCCGAATTATCGTCGCGGCCAGGCGGTCTATGTCACCGACGCGAGCCGCGCGGTGGGGGTCGCCCAGGCGCTCGCTTCGGAGAAATCGCGCGGCGACTATGTCGCCCAGACCCGCGCTGAATATGAGCGCGTCGCGGAAGCGCATGCCCGCGCCCAGGCCGATAAGCTGCGGGAGCCGCTCGCTCAGGCGCGCGCCAACGGCTTCAAGATTGATTGGGCGGGCTATGAGCCCGTGCGTCCGTCTT
>JBFXJV010000356.1:0-3817 GCA_050174515.1 Methylocystis sp. | reverse complement strand
TGGTGCAGAAATATCTCGGCTCCGTCGTGCCGGCGACCGACAATTTCTATGCGACGCTGAACAGCGCGGTCTTTTCGGACGGCTCCTTCGTCTATGTGCCGAAGGGGGTGCGCTGCCCGATGGAGCTTTCCACCTATTTCCGCATCAATGAGCAGAAGACCGGCCAGTTCGAGCGCACGCTGATCATCGCTGATGAGGGCGCTTACGTTTCCTATCTCGAAGGCTGCACGGCGCCCAAGCGCGATGAAAACCAGCTTCACGCCGCGGTGGTCGAACTCGTCGCGCTCGACGACGCGGAGATCAAATATTCGACCGTGCAAAACTGGTATCCGGGCGACAGCGAGGGCAGGGGCGGGATTTACAATTTCGTGACGAAGCGCGGCGACTGCCGCGGCCGCAATTCGCATATTTCCTGGACTCAGGTCGAGACGGGCTCGGCGATCACCTGGAAATATCCGTCATGCATTCTTCGCGGCGACGGCTCGCAGGGCGAGTTCTATTCGATCGCGGTGTCGAACGGCTATCAGCAGGTCGACAGCGGCACCAAGATGCTGCATCTCGGCAAGAACACCAAGAGCCGCATCATCTCGAAGGGCATTTCGGCGGGACGGTCGCAGAACACCTATCGCGGCCAGGTGTCGGCGCATCGCAAGGCCGAGGGCGCGCGCAACTTTACGCAATGCGACAGTCTGCTGATCGGCCATGACTGCGGGGCGCATACGGTTCCTTATATCGAGTCGAAGAATCCGAGCGCGCAGTTCGAACATGAGGCGACGACCTCGAAGATTTCTGAGGACCAGCTGTTCTATGCGATGCAGCGGGGCCTGTCGGAGGAAGAAGCCACGGCGCTGATCGTCAACGGCTTCGTGCGCGACGTGCTGCAGCAGCTGCCGATGGAATTCGCGGTCGAGGCGCAGAAGCTGATTTCGATTTCGCTCGAAGGGAGCGTGGGGTGATGACGATGCTCGAAATAAAGAACCTCCATGTCTCGGTCGGCGACCGCGAGATTCTCAAGGGTCTGACGCTTACCGTAAAGGCTGGCGAGGTGGCGGCGATCATGGGCCCGAACGGCACGGGCAAGTCGACGCTTTCCTACGTGATTTCGGGCCGCGAAGGCTATGAGATCAGCGAAGGAGAGGTGCTGCTCAACGGCGAGAATATTCTCGATCTCGAGCCGCATGAGCGCGCAGCGAAGGGCGTGTTTCTCGCCTTCCAATATCCGGTCGAAATTCCCGGCGTCGCCACGATGACCTTTCTCAAGGCCGCGATGAATGCGCAGCGGCGCGCGCGCGGCGAGGAAGAGCTGGCGACGCCCGACTTCATGAAGCGCGTCAAGGACGCCGCGGCGAAGCTCGGCGTTTCGCAGGAGATGCTGAAGCGGCCTTTGAACTCCGGCTTCTCGGGCGGAGAGAAGAAGCGCATGGATATTCTGCAGATGGCGCTACTGCAGCCCAGGCTCGGCATTCTCGACGAAACCGACTCGGGCCTTGACATCGATGCGCTTCGCGTCGTGTCCGAAGGCGTCAATTCGCTGCGTGCGCCGGATCGCGGCTTCCTTGTCATTACGCATTACCAGCGCCTGCTCGACTACATCAAACCCGACACGGTGCATGTGATGGCGAAAGGAGTCATCCAGCGCTCGGGCGGACCCGAACTGGCGCTGGAGTTGGAGAAACACGGCTATCAGGACTATCTTTCCGAAGAGGCGGCTTGAGCGATGGTGCAGCTCGCAACAGCGGCCGGCGACGCCTTCGCCCCAATGTACGAAGAAATGAAACTGCAGGGCGCAGCGGGCCTGCGGATGGCGGCGTGGGAGACCTTCGCGGCGAAAGGCCTGCCGAACCGGCGCGTCGAGAGCTGGCATTATACGGATCTCAAAGCGGCGCTCGCGCGGCCCGCGCCGCTCGCGATTGCGCGCGGCGGCGTCGAAGTTGCGCGCACGCATGATTCAATCCGGCTCGTGGTGCTGGATGGCGCTTTCCGACCGGAGCTTTCCGATCTCGCCGCGCTTCCTCGTGGCGTGACGGTTCAGCCGTTGCGCGAGGCCTTGGCGCAGGGGACGCCCGGCGTCATGGCGCTCCTCGCCAGCGACGATGTGCGGACGGACGATGCGCTTGTCTCGCTCAATACGGCGCTGATGCAGGACGGAGTCATCTTGCGCATTGGCGACGGCGTCGCCATTGAGCGTCCGATCGAAATCGCCGGCATCCTGTCCTCGGAAGAGTCGCGGTCGAGTTTTACGCGTTCCCTCGTCGTCATGGGCAAGGGCGCGCGCGCGACGATCATCGAAGCCGCCAGCGCCCTCACCGGCGTCTCGGCGCAGGACAATCAGGCGCTGATCGTCCGGCTCGCGCCGGATGCGTCGCTTGATCTTTTTACCCATGCGACGGGCCAAAGCGAAACGCAGACGCGGGTGATGAGCCTCGTCGCGCATCTCGACGAGAGCGCCAGACTTTCCGCTTTCTCGCTCATTGAAGGCGCCGGTCTGCTGCGGCGGCAAATATTCGCGCGCATCGACGGCGAACATGCAAGCCTGGCCTTGCAGGGCGCAACGCTGGCGCGCGGTCGGGATCATGTCGATGTGACTCTCGTCGTCGATCACGCCAAGCCCAATGGCCAAAGCCGCGAGCGTTTTCGCAACATTCTCGACGGGAACAGCGCCGGCGTTTTTCAGGGCAAGATCATCGTGCGTCCCGGCGCGCAGAAGACCGACGGCGTCATGCAGTCGAAAGCTGTGCTGCTCTCGGACGGCGCGACGATGAACAACAAGCCCGAGCTCGAAATCTTCGCCGACGACGTGCAGTGCGGCCATGGCGCGACCTGCGGCCGGCTGGACAAGGAGCAGCTCTTCTATCTCATGGCGCGCGGCATTCCGCGGGTGGAGGCGGAGACTCTGCTGATCGAGGGATTCGCCAATGAGGCCTTCGAGGGTCTAGGGAATGATGCGCTGCGCGGCTTTATCTCGGCGCGCGTCTCGCAATGGATGTCGGGGAGAGCTGCGTGATGAACGCGCCTGTTCGTTTGCCTTACGATATCGCTAAAATCCGGGCCGACTTCCCGATCCTTGGCGAAGCGCCCTATGGCAAGCCTTTAGCGTATCTCGACAACGCCGCTTCGGCGCAAAAGCCGCGCGCGGTGATCGATCGCCTGACCCATTTCTATGAGCACGAATACGCCAATGTGCATCGCGGCCTGCATTATCTCGCCAATGCGGCGACCGAGGCCTATGAGGGCGCGCGAGAGGCGGTGCGCCGTTTTTTGAATGCAGAGAGCGGCGACGAAATCATCTTCACGCGCGGCGCCAGCGAAGCGCTGAATCTGGTCGCCGCATCCTACGGGCTCGCTCAAATCGGCGAAGGCGACGAGATCATTCTCTCGCTGATGGAGCATCACTCCAATATCGTGCCCTGGCATTTTCTGCGTGAACGCAAGGGCGCGGTGATCAAATGGATTGAGCCGGACGAGAATGGCGTGATCGATCTCGACGCGTTCGAGAAGCTGTTCACGCCGCGAACCAAAATCGTCGCGCTGACGCATATGTCGAATGTGCTTGGCGCGCCGACGCCGATTGGCGAGATCGCGCGCATCGCCCATGCGCATGGCGCGTCGCTCTGCGTCGACGGCTCGCAAGGCGCCGTTCATCTCGATGTCGACGTGCAGGCGCTCGACTGCGATTTTTATATCGTCACAGGCCACAAACTTTACGGCCCGACGGGAATCGGCGCGCTTTACGGGAAACGGAAATGGCTCGAGACCCTGCCGCCCTATGCAGGCGGCGGCGAGATGATCGAGACCGTGACGCGCGATACCGTCACCT
>JBFXJV010000355.1:0-3857 GCA_050174515.1 Methylocystis sp. | reverse complement strand
AGCGAGGCGCGGCGCGCCGCAGCGTCGTGTGGTTAGTACATATTGCCGTCCTGGCCCTTCCACTTCGAGCCTTGCTCGTCGAAGCGGGTTTCGTCCTTGAACTCGATGACCTTGCCCGGCTCGATATATTGCTTGTCCTTGATCATCTGATTCTGGATCGTCGTCGAATAATAGGACGTGTTGTTCGAGCAGCCGGGCTTCGGCGTATCGCCCTCGGGCTTGCATTCGAGATTGGCGCCGTTCGGGAATCGCACGCTCGCCGTGTAATAGAACTCATAGCCGGCGTGGCCGGCGCCTTCCACGTCGAGCGGCCAGAATCGCGTGATCTCGAATTTTTCGATCACCGCATCCTTGTCGAATCTCTTCTTGATGAGATTTTCGAAGACCTTCTTTGCGTCCTCCGGCTTGGGCTCGCAATTGATGAGGCAGAAGGCCTTGGCGGGCGTCGCGGCGGCGAAGGCGCCGAACAGGCCAAGCGCCATGATGCGGATGATGGTTTTGTAGCTCTTCATCTTGCGTCTCCCAACTGCGCAGAGCTGCGCATCGCTTCCCGCCGACGTCGCTCGTTTTTTGGCGCGTCTCGCGCGAAGCCCCTTTGCGTTTGACATTTTTCAAGCTGCACGGCTTAACAGGCGCCCGCAAGGGCGGCGCGGCGGGCGAATTGTCGCACGACAGGAAGAAATTTAGCGCGGTTGCGTCGTCTGGCGACGCGCTCTATTGACGGCGCGAGTTGCAAAGCCGACGACGAGGCGTTCATGGCCATCTACAAGCTCCTGCTCCTGCCGGGCGACGGCATCGGCCCGGAGATTTCCGCTGAAGCAGAGAAGGTTCTCGCCCTCTTGAACGCGACGGGCGTCGCCAGCTTCGAAATCGAGCGGGGACTCGTCGGCGGCGCGGCCTATGACGCGCATAAGCAAGCGATCAGCGAAGCCGACATGAAACTGGCGCATCAGGCGGACGCCGTTCTGCTCGCCGCCGTCGGCGGGCCGAAATGGGACGGCGTGCCCTATGATCTGCGCCCCGAAGCGGGGCTCCTGCGCCTGCGCAAGGATTTGGGCCTTTTCGCCAATCTGCGGCCGGCGATCTGCTATCCGGCGCTCGCCGACGCCTCATCCTTGAAGCGCGACATCGTCGACGGCCTCGACATCATGATCGTGCGCGAATTGACGGGCGGCGTCTATTTCGGCGAGCCCAAGGAAATCACCGATCTTGGCGATGGCCAGAAACGCGCCGTCGACACGCAGGTCTATGAGACCTATGAGATCGAGCGCATCGGCCGGGTCGCCTTCGAACTCGCGCGCAAGCGCAATAACAAAGTGACCTCTTCCGAAAAATCCAATGTGATGAAGTCAGGCTATCTTTGGCGCGAGGTCGTCACTGCGCTGCACAAGCGCGAATATTCAGACGTGACGCTCGAACATATGCTCGCCGACGCGCTCGCCATGCAGCTCGTGCGCTGGCCAAAACAGTTCGACGTCGTCGTCACCGACAATCTCTTCGGCGACATGCTTTCGGACGAAGCCGCCATGCTCACCGGCTCGCTCGGCATGCTGCCGTCGGCCTCGCTCGGCGCGGCGGATGAAAAGGGCAAACGCCATGCGATGTACGAGCCCTGTCATGGCTCGGCGCCCGATATCGCCGGCAAGGGGATCGCCAATCCGATCGCCATGATCGGCTCTCTAGGCATGGCCCTGCGTTACAGCTTCGATCTGCCGAAAGCCGCCGACGCCATCGACGCGGCGATCGCCAGCGTGCTGGCGAAGGGCCTGCGCACGGCGGACATCAAGGGCGACGCGCCGTCGACCGTCTCAACGAGCGAGATGGGCGACGCGATCGTCGCCGAGCTGAGGCAGACGCTAAGCTAACAATTCGGGCGTCTCACTTCCCATGCACCATGCCGAGGAATTCCTCGCGGGTGCGCGGATCGTCGCGGATGACGCCGAGCAGCCGGCTCGTCGTCAAAAGCGAACCGGTGGTGTTGACCCCGCGCAGCGTCATGCAGCTGTGCTCCGCCTCGATAACGACGCCGACGCCCTGCGGCTCCAGAATGTCCTGGATCGCTTCGGCGATTTCGGCGGTGAGCTTTTCCTGAATCTGCAGGCGGCGGGCGAAGCCGTGCACGACCCGCGCGAGCTTCGAGATGCCGACGACGCGCTTGTTTGGCAGATAGCCGACATGGGCGCGCCCCGTGACCGGCAGCAGATGGTGCTCGCAGAAGCTGACGACGCGAATGTCCTTGAGGACCACGAGTTCGTCATAGCCGCCGACCTCGTCGAAGGTGCGCTTGAGATAGTCGCGCGGATCGACGTCATAGCCGGAGAAAAGCTCGCGATAGGAGCGCGCCACCCGCTCCGGCGTGTCGATCAGCCCCTCGCGATTGGGGTCGTCCCCCGCCCATTCGATGAGAACCCGCACGGCCGCTTCTGCGTCAGCTTGGGAAGGTTTGGCCATGCTTGCAGCTCTCCAGATCTTTGATGCGCGTCGCGCCGCTCAACCGTCTGGATAAAGTCACAGGCCAAAGCGTTTGGCAAAGGCCACTGCAGGTCGATTCGCAAACGAAAACGCCGACGCGGGAGGCGCCGGCGTTTTGACTGGCGTTGCCGGGGTCAGCGCACGATGCCGCCGATCACCGATCCGACCGCATTGACCGAACGCTTGACGAAGCCCAGCGGCCCATCGCTCGCCGGCGGCGGAGGCGGAGGCGGCGGCGCGGGTTCCGGCGCGGCGAGGGCGACCGGCTCCGCCGGCGCGGGAGCCGGACGCCTCGCAACCGGCCTCGTCGACTTCCTCGGCTTCGCAGTTTTCGCGCGCGGCGCCGGCTTCGGCGCTCGGGTCGTTTGAGCCGCGGCGGCCGGAGGCTCCGAAACGGGCGCCGCCGCTTGCGGCGGCTCCGGCGCAACGGCCTTTGCCGGCGCGACCGCTACCGGCGGCGGAGCCGCCTCGGCGGGGACGGCCGCCGGAGGCGCGGCGGCGACGGCCGGCGGCGTGGTCTCGGCAGGGACGGCGGCCGGCGCCGCCGCGGTCGGCAGCGGGGCAAGTTTCGGCGCAACGACAGCGCCGGCAGGCGCCGAAATGGATGCGCCCATCGACCCGATGGCCGGCGCAGTTTCGGTCGCCGACGGCTCGGCGGCGGCCTCGGACTGGCTTTCCGGCGCTGAGGCCGGCTCTTCAGCCGCCGTGGCGGTCGTCGGCGCAGCCTCAACCGGCTCGATTGGAGCTTCCGCGCTTTCCGCGAGCGGCGGCGCGGCGGCGGCGGCGGCGGGTTCCTGCGCCGGCGCAGCGTCCTGCGGTTGCGTCGCGGCGCTGTCGACCGTCGGCGCGGCGTCCGGAGCGGCCAGAGGCGGCGCGGTGGCCAGCGCCGGGTCCTCGCTCGGATCGACGGCGCCCCAAGGCTGCAGAACCCATGTCAAAGCCGCGAGTCCGATGATGACGATCGCCGCCGCGGCGAAGAACAGCGCCCGGCGTCCGCCTTCGCGCTCATCCTCGGGCTCGTTGTCGAACGCCTCTTCCATCGCATAGTGGGCGCTCCAGGAATCCTCGGCGCGCGGCGCCTGAGGCGCCGGCCCCGGCTCGATCGCGGAAAGGGCGCGTGAGCGCTCATTGGCCTCGTGATCCGCGGATCGGATCGACGGCTCCAGCGCCGGCGCATGGCCCATGTCCCGACGCAGCAACTCTTTAAACTCGGCAAATTCAGCCATCAGCTCCTTGTCGTCGCCGATATCCATCATGCCAGAACCCTTTCATTGCCGCGCGCCAGGAACTCCTCGACGAGTCGCGCACGGTCGCACCATCTGCGTTGACGCAAACGTAAAAATGTGGCTGTTCTGGGCCGATCGGCCATGGTGAGCTTTAATATA
>JBFXJV010000354.1:0-3861 GCA_050174515.1 Methylocystis sp. | reverse complement strand
ATCTATCTATGGTCCGGCGTCGACCAAGACATGATCGTGATCATGCGTCGCGAGAGCGCAAATGCGCCGATCAAGCGCGACAAGATGACAGACGCGCTTGAAGCTGAAATTAAGCGACTCGGCGTCGTGCTTGTCGTCCTCGACCCGCTCGTAAGCCTTTCGACGGGCGCGTCGGAGAACGACACAGACGACATGAACGCGCTTTTGCAAGAGTTGACGAAGATCGCTGCGCGCAATCGGATCGGACTTGTAGTTATTCACCACACTGCCAAGAGCACGCGAAACGCTCACGGCGACATGGGGGCCAGCCGTGGTTCATTCGCAATCCCGGCGAAGGTCCGGGTCATGGTGACTTTGGGCCTGCTAGACGACAACAGCGCACGCAAATTCGGAGTGCCCGCCGAAGGGCATATCCGAATGGACTACGCCAAAGTCAGCCACGGGAAAAAACTCAGCGCGCCGACCATCTATAAAGTCCGCAGCATTCCGGTCGGCAACTCCCGCGTCTTCCGTGAAGGTGAATTGAACGCAAACCTCACGGCGTCCGGCAAGGCCGCCGCGATGCGCGGCGATTTCGCGCCAGTGATCGAAGCAGTTCCGGTTTTGGCCGCGGAGCAGTCTCGCAGCGAGACGGTGGACCAGGAACGCGAAGCGACGGCGCGTGTTGTTTTGGACGCGCTCAAAACGCCGGGCGCTTACCCCCTTTCAGCCCGCTGGCCGGCGATCGGCCAAGCACTCCGAAAGCGCGGCGTGACGACATCGGAATCGCGCAACACGATAACCGGCATTTTGAAATCGAGGCTCGGCGGAGAAGGCGTCGTTTTAGAACGAGACGGACAAGTTGTCCGCGTGTCGATGCGGCAAAACGGCCCCGCCACAACGACCCCTTGGTCGATCCAAATTCAACCTTCGGACTGCTAAAAAGGTATGTCGATCGTGCAATTTTCGGATAAGCCCCGAACGCTTGTAAGGCTTGTAAGAGCTTGTAAGCTTACAAGTCTTACAAGGTTGAAAAACAAGCGATTTTTGTTGTCGCGGAGGCTTGTAAGAGCTTGTAAGCTCATACAAGCAAAAAAGGGCGCCAAAAACTCAAATAAAATCAGTCTTGTAAGGCTTGTAAGGCTTGTCGCCCCTACGGGGGGAGAAAGCGCTTACAAGCGCATCTCTCCCGTCGGTCGCGTAGCCGTTCGCAGTTCGAAGAGCGAATGGCAAATAGCAACCGGAATAATAGCCCGAGCGTCTTGCACATGGACCCTGCTCCGATGAAGAAACGCCAACGGCTGACCCGGCGAGAAACGCCACGGCGGGCTGCGCTGCTCAACCGATGGCGAAAGTCCCCCGAATGGCGGTCGCTCGCGCGGAAGGGCGCGCACGTCGCGCATCGCAAGTTGGCGACCCGGCCGAAGTGCGGAGCCAAGACGCGGACGACCGGCGCGCCCTGCCAAGCGCCGGCGATGGAGAACGGTCGCTGCTATCGGCACGGCGGGCGCACGCCTCGAGGTGACGATTGGCACAGGCCGACCTATCCGCTTCAGGCCGATCGCTTCAACGCGAAGATCGCGACCTTGCAACGCCGCGCCGAGAAGCGCGCGGCGCGCTTGGCGAAGATGACGCCCGAAGAGCTGGAGCGGCATAAGCGCTGGCACGCGACGCATCGCCCCGGTTCGCAAGCGGAGCGCGCCCGGCTGCGCGAAGAGCGCCAGCAAGCGGCGGAAGCCCGCGCGTTGCTTTCGCAGCCGCTTGAACGCGCGCCGAGCGCCGAGGAATGCGCGCTACGGGAACACGTCAAGCTTTTGAAGGCGCGACTGCGAGAGCTTGAAACGCCGCCCGCAAACATCGAACCTGGCAAAGGACTGTTCGACTGATGAGCAAGAGCGACGACGAAAAACTGCGACGCCAAATCCGCGAAGCCGCGCCTGACGCCATCGCGGCGCTGCACGCAATTTGCCGCGATGAAAGAGCGCCCGCGCCAGCCCGCGCGTCGGCCGCCGGATGGATCGTCCGCGCGGCGGGGCTCGACAAGAACCCGGCCGCTTCCGACGATGAGCTGGAAACGCCGTCCGAGGCGGAGCTGAAAGCGTATATCGCCCAACTCGAAGCGCATGGGGCGTCTCTCGCCGCAGCGAAAGCGGCCAAGGCGAGCGACGCGGCGGAGAAGCCCGCTGATGCGCGCAAGGGGCGCCGGGAGGGCAAGGCAGCTGGGCTGTTCGATTGAAGGCCGTCAGAGGCGCGTCTGAGCGCACTTGCGCCCCGCCGCCCGTCAATCTCCCCCGGTATGCGTTTCGGCGCTCGCGAGTGCGCCGTGGCCATGTTCGCGCGCGCGAGGCCGCGCGCGACGTTCGGCGCGCTATTTCAGCCGGCCAAGTCCCTTTCAGCGAATTTTGCGCGGAGCGAAGAAAATTCGCCGAAGGGCCGATTTTGAAGAGCCCAATATTGCCTTTTCGCTTTTTTGGTCAGATTCCGATCATTCGAGCGACCGCCGCAGCGGCGAAAGGTTTGCCGCTTGCCGCCACAAAGCCATCTGCTTCAAGCGCCTTCGCGATTTCACGAAGGGAGCGCTTGCGGCCCGCGACAGGATATCTTGCCAGCTTTTTCGCTCGCGCCACCATATTGGCGTTGCGTTCGACATAGCTTTTGCGACCGCCACACTTGCCAGTCTCGCGTTTCTTCCGCTCGCGAGCGCCGCGCAGTTTCGCGACCAACATCGCCTTTTCGAATTGCGAGACGGCGCCGAGAATCTGCCGCAGCATTGTCGCCGTCGGCGTGTCGTCGAGGAAGCTTTCCGGACTGTCCGCCGCGATCAAAGTCACGCCCGCGTCGCGCAGCATTCGCCAGCCGGTTTCCTGAACGATAAGATCGCGCGCAAATCGTGAAGCCGTCTCGACGATGATCGTCCGCACGCCATTGCCCGCGATGCGATCCAGAGCCGCCGCAAAACCCGGCCGTTGGTCGATAGGGTCGGCGCCCTTCACGCCGTCGTCGGAATATTCTTCGACGATTTCGAAGCCCGCCGCTTTGGCGTAGCGCGCGAGCGCCGCGCGCTGGCGCTTCACGCTGTCTTTGTCGTCGCCCGCATTCGTTTCCGAAGACGTGCGATAATAGGCTATGGCCTTTGTCAAAACCTTGCGGGGCATGGCGTTTCACTTCGGTTGTGTATCACTTCCTCAAGGAAACGTAACACAGGAATGAGCGACGCGAAACAGTTTTGATGGTTTTGTCGGCCAACATTTCAGACAAAAATTCCAGAGCGCCAGCGCCGCGGCGATATCCCGCGACGCTCGACGCTCTTAGTGAGCGCGGCCCTTAAACGGCAGGACGATCGCCGGACCGTTCGAATCGTTTGCCGCGGCGTTCATGAACTGGCGCGCGGTTTCTCGGATTGAAGGAAAATCCGAGTGCATCACAGCGGCTTCCAATTCTTCACGGGCAAGTCGCGCAGTTTCAGCGTCGCCGTCGCGCAGCGCCCCCATAAGCTCGCGGCGAACAAGCCACAGGCTGCGCGTTTCCATTTCGAGAGTGACGATTTCGAGAGTGAGCATTTTCGACTCCGTTCTTGTGAACAACGAAGCCATTTTCCGAACGCGCCTAGTGTCTGTCAGTAGGTTTTTTTGTCGGCTGCTCACCTGACAAAACCTACATGCAACTCCGGCGTTTCCGCGCGATTGTCGGCCGCATCGGCCGACGCATGCGCAACGAGCATGATGGCGAATCGCGCAGCATGGGCCGGATCGCGATCGCGCGACCGGCGCGCGTCGCGTCGAGAGTCGCTAGCGGGCTGCTCCCGTCGTCGCGGCAAACACCCCAAGCCCCTGGCCGTTACGCGCCGTCGGTCAGTCCGCCACCTGGCCTGCCTCGGCGGGA
>JBFXJV010000353.1:0-3865 GCA_050174515.1 Methylocystis sp. | reverse complement strand
CGCGCGAAGACGTTCCTGACGAAGTGGCGACCGCCTATCGTGGCGCGAGGCCGCGTTTTGGACGCGAATATCTCATCCCGGCGCCCTTCGACCCGCGCCTGATCTCGGTTATCCCGCCTGCGGTGGCGCTTGCGGCGATGGATACTGGCGTGGCGCGTCGGCCGATCGTCGACATGAAGGCCTATCGCGCCGAACTGTCGGCGCGCCGCGACCCGATCGCGGGACTGATGCAGACCATTCACGAGCGGGTGCGCCGCGATCCGAAGCGCGTCGTCTTCGCCGAAGGCGAGGAAGAACAGGTGATCCGCGCTGCGCTGGCGTTCGTTCACCAGGGCTTCGGACGCGCGGAGCTGGTCGGTCGCGAGGATCGCGTCAAGGATGCGGCGGCGAACGCCGGCCTCGAACTGCCGCCCGAGATCGAAATCCACAACGCCAAGCTCTCTCACCGCAATGCGGTCTATGCGCAATTCCTGTTCGAGCGCCTGCAGCGCAAGGGATTGCTGATGCGCGACTGCCAGCGGCTGATCAATCAGGACCGCAATCATTTCGCCGCCGCCATGGTGGCGCAGGGCGACGCGGACGCGATGGTGACGGGCGTGACGCGCAATTTTTCCCACGCGCTCGAAGACGTGCGGCGCGTCATCGACCATAAGCCCGGGCACCGCGTCATCGGCGCTTCGCTCATTCTGGCCGCCGGCCGCATCGTCGTTGTCGCCGACACGGCGATCACCGAAATGCCCGACGCCGAGGAACTGGCTGAAATCGCCATCGAGGCGGCGGGCGTGGCGCGCCGCATCGGCCTCGAGCCGCGCGTCGCCATGCTGGCTTTTTCGACATTCGGCTACCCGCCGGGCGAACGCACGGCGCGGGTGCATCAGGCGGTCAATGTGCTGGACCGCCAGCGCGTCGATTTTGAGTATGAGGGGGAGATGGGGGCTGATATCGCGCTCAACAGGGAGTTGATGAGCGCCTATCCGTTTTCGCGCCTAACCGACACGGCGAATGTCCTTGTCATGCCGGCGTTTCACTCCGCGGCTATTTCGACAAAAATGTTACAGGAACTGGGCGGTGCGACGGTGCTGGGGCCGCTCATCGTCGGACTCGACAAACCGATCCAAATCGTCCAACTCGGCGCGACGGACACGGAGATCGTCAATATGGCGGCGCTCGCCGCCTTTGGCGTCGGGGGGTAACCCACCCGTTCCTTGATGGGGAGGGTCGCGCCGCAGGCGCAGGGTGGAGCCCCCGCATCGCGCCCCCTGCACACCCCCACCCGCGCGGCTTCGTCCTCAAGGCGGAGGCGAGCGCATATCAAGTGAGAGACGAACGCCAATGAATATTGCGATGATTGGTTCGGGTTATGTGGGTCTGGTTTCAGGCGCCTGTTTCGCCGATTTCGGCCATAACGTCATTTGCGTCGACGCTGACGCCGGCAAGATCGAGCGTCTCAAGGCCGGCGAAATTCCGATCTACGAGCCAGGCCTCGACGAACTCGTCGCCAATAACGTCGAACAGAAGCGGCTCTCCTTCACCACCGAACTCGAAACGTCGGTCGGGAGCGCCGACGCGGTCTTCATCGCGGTCGGCACGCCGTCGCGTCGCGGCGACGGCCATGCAGATTTGTCCTTCGTCTACGCCGCCGCCCAGACCATCGCCAAGGCGCTCGAAGGCTTCACGGTCGTGGTGAACAAATCGACCGTTCCCGTGGGCACCGGCGACGAGGTCGAGCGCATCATTCGCGAGGTCAATCCGGACGCCGATTTCGCCGTCGTCTCCAATCCCGAATTCCTTCGCGAAGGCGCGGCGATCCAGGATTTCAAACGCCCGGACCGCGTCGTGATCGGCGTCGAGGACGAGCGCGCCCGTGAGGTGATGGAGGAAATCTACCGTCCGCTGTCGCTCAATGCGCCGCCGCTGCTCTTCGTCGGGCGCCGCACGTCGGAACTGACGAAATACGCCGCCAACGCCTTTCTCGCGACCAAAATCACCTTCATCAATGAAATCGCCGATCTGTGTGAGAAGGTCGGCGCCGACGTGCAGGACGTGGCGCGCGGCATCGGCCTCGACAAGCGCATCGGCGGTAAATTTCTGCATCCCGGCCCTGGCTATGGCGGCTCCTGCTTTCCGAAAGATACGCTGGCGCTGATCAAAACCGGACAGGACGAGGGCGCCAGCCTGCGCATCGTCGAAACGGTGGTCGCGGTCAACGACGCCCGCAAGCGCGCGATGGCGCGCAAGGTCATCCATGCGCTCGGCGGTTCGGTGCGCGGCAAGAAGATCGCGCTCCTGGGATTGGCCTTCAAGCCCAACACCGACGACATGCGCGACGCGCCCTCGCTCGCCATTGTCGCCTCGCTCGCCGGCGACGGCGCCAAGGTGCACGCCTATGACCCCGAGAGCATGGCGCAGGCGCGTCCGCTGATGCCGGAAGTGACCTTCCACGACGACGCCTATTCGGCGCTGGACGGCGCCGATGCGCTTGCCATCGTCACCGAGTGGGACGCCTTCCGCGCGCTCGATCTCGATCGGGTGAAGAGCCTCTTGAAGCAGCCGATCATCGTCGATCTGCGCAACGTCTATCGCCCGGGCGACGTGCGCAAGCGCGGCTTCACCTATGTGAGCGTGGGGCGGACGTAAGACGGATCATCCTGTTTCCGTCGGAGTCGCTCGCGGCTTATTCTCGACGCCCGTCTTGCGCGCGATCGGAAATCCGGGGCAAAATCAATGCTTCCGGATCGGCTCTGGCGTGCCGGCGGGGCTTCGGCGAGACGGAAATTGCGCGTCAAGCGAAAGAGATCAACGGGAATTCATGTCGGGTGGGGCCTTTGTGGAAATGACGGACGATGAAAGAGCCATTCGCGAGCTGGTCGACGCATGGATGGTCAGCAGCAAGGCGGGCGACCTTCCGGCAGTCCTCGATCTAACGACTGACGACGTGATTTTTATGACGCCGGGTGGACAGCCATTCGGAAAGGACGCCTTCGCGGCCGCGTCGGAAAACATGAAGAGCGTTTCGCTCGAAGGACACAGCGAAATCCAGGAGCTCAAAGTGTTGGGCGACTGGGCCTATCTGCGCAATTACGTCGAGATGACCGCGACGCCTGTAAACGGCGGCGCGCCGGTGCGTCGGACCGGCTATACGCTGACGATTCTGCGCAAGGAAGCCGACGGACGGTGGCGGCTCGCCAGAGACGCAAATCTCATGGCGACCGAAAATCCCTGAACCGACAAAATCTTCTGTCGTCGCCGCGCCAGCTCACTGCGCGGCGAGCTTGATTTCGGGATAGCTGCACTTCTCGCCGCTCTTCTCGTCGACATGGAGATGCGACGGCGGCTCGACGAAGGGAATGCCGAGAGTCTGCCAGACATCGACCAGCGCGTCGACGAGGCCCGCAATATGCTCATGCGTATGGCGCGGCGTCGGCGTGACGCGCAGCCGCTCGCCGCCCTTGGCGACGGTCGGATAGTTGATCGGCTGGATATAGATCGAATGGCGGTCGAGCAGCATGTCGCTCGCCGCCTTGCAGAGTTCGGCGTTGCGCACCATCACCGGCACGATATGCGAGCCGTTGTCGAGCAAGGGCAGGCCGGCGGCGGCGAGCGCGTGCTTGGTGATATGCGCGGCGCGCTGATGCGCCGCCCGCAGATCCGGCCGGCGCTTGAGCAGACGCACGGCGGCGCAGGCCGCCGCGGCGACCGCCGGCGGCAGCGCCGTCGTGAAGATGAACGACGCCGCATAGGACCGGATCGCGTCGATGATGACGGCGTCGCCGGCGATATAGCCGCCCATCGTGCCAAAGCCCTTGGCGAGCGTGCCCTCGATCACATTGATGCGGTCCATCACGCCTTCGCGCTCGCAGACGCC
>JBFXJV010000352.1:0-3871 GCA_050174515.1 Methylocystis sp. | reverse complement strand
GCCGTCATTCTGGCGGACAATGATGGCAAGGGCTATGTTCGCCATATAGGATGGGAGCGCACCGTGCCGCCGGGTTGACTGGGGCAGAGCGTCAATACGCATCGCCCGGTCAACTCCGACCGGTGAGCGCACGCAAAGTGAACTAAGAATGCTAGCAAGGTGTTTCCATACTCTAATTGCACTGCGCTAGGCGGTCGCCCGATCACCCTTACGGGGATGCGGCCTTCTTTGATGGCTTGCTTTTCCTCGATTGTATTCCGCTGCTTGGGCGCGTCGACGATCTACCCGCTCATCGCCAGAAAGCCGGCTTCACTCCTTCAGCGCGAATCGCTTCGTTTTCAAAGTCGGTTAGTCGCGAGTAGCGCCATGCCCGTATAGATCGATCACGCATGACTCTACCAACTTGCCCTTTGAAGGCGAAGAACTCGAGAGAATGGGAATTTACTTTTGGAAACCCACCGGGTTCCAAAATTTATCGCTCCGCAAAGAGCTTGCTATCGGTGATTAGGCAGTCGCAGATTAACGCTTCATTCGCGCGCAGCAACTCCAGAAGCTCGGCATCAAATGTCTCGACATCCCAAACATCCAAATATTCAATCATCACAATAGACTCGCGCTTTGTGCTCCTACCATTCTTTCCCTGCCCGTCAGCGCCCTTGTGATCGTCTGCGCGCCCGCCTTGGCGTCGGCGCCCGCCTGATCGGTTCGTCTTCGAAATAGACGTAGGCGAGCGCGACGCCGTTCGCGTCTTCCACGACGAAGGACTCTGCGACCTTGCGGATGCCCTACGGCAGGGCGCAGGGCGGGGCTTCAGCGACTACAGCAATTCGCGGCGGCGAATCACTTCGAGGGCGCGGATACGGGCGCCGAGAGCGGTTCATGTCCGCAAACGTTCGCTCAAAGTCGGCACTCGTTGGGGGATTAAGACCGATGGCGATACGAAATTTGCGCTTAAATCAGTGTGTTTGAGCAGAAAATGGTGGGGGAAGTAGGACTCGAACCTACGAAGGCTTAGCCAGCGGATTTACAGTCCGCCCCCTTTGCCGCTCGGGACATTCCCCCATCGCCTCGCCGAGGAGACAGCGACCGCGTCGCGCGGCCGGTGGGCGGCATATGCGGCCCCTGCCGGCAAGTGTCAACCTTAAACTCCCCAGGGCGATCGGGTGAAGGGCTTCCTCATCCTGAGGAGCGTGCGCAGCGCGCGTCTCGAAGGACGAGGAAGCCCGCTTTCGCGTATTTTTTCCTCACCCTCCTCAGGAGGAGGGTGAGGAAAACAATCCTTCACCCGATTCCCCTGTCAAGCTCCCCGGCAGGCGGTCGCCGGCTCCGAAGCGGCCAGGCCTTCCAGTTCGGCGTCCGTGAAAAGCCGCGAGCGCGTCAGGAATCGCAGGCCGGCGCCATTGTCGAGAGAGAACATGCCGCCCTGGCCCGGCACCACGTCAATGATGAGCTGCGTGTGCTTCCAATATTCGAATTGCGCCGCGCCGATGTAGAAGGGCGCGCCGCCGATTTCGCCGAGCAGCACGTCGCCGTCGCCGACAAGGAACTCGCCCCGCGGATAGCACATCGGCGACGAGCCGTCGCAGCAGCCGCCCGACTGGTGGAAGAGAAGGTCGCCATGCTCGCGGCGCAGCCGCTCGATCAGATCGAGCGCCGCAGGCGTGGCGAGGACTCTTGCCGGACGCTCTGCTTTCAATGCCCGGTCTCCCTCGCTGTCATTCCCGACGCGCGCAACGCGCGCGATCGGGAATCTAGGGCAAATCCGCCATTCGCGACATTTTTCTCGATTCCCGATCAGGCCTTCGGCCTGTCAGGAATGACAGCTGCGTCAAAAGAACCCCAGCTTCTTCTCGCTGTAGCTCACCAGCATGTTCTTCGTCTGCTGATAGTGATCGAGCATCATCTTGTGATTCTCGCGGCCGATGCCCGACTGCTTGTAACCGCCGAAGGCGGCGTGCGCCGGATAGGCGTGGTAGCAGTTCACCCAGACGCGCCCGGCCTGGATGGCGCGGCCGAAGCGATAGCAGCGGTTGGCCTCGCGGCTCCACACGCCGGCGCCGAGACCGTAGAGCGTGTCATTGGCGATGGCGAGCGCTTCGTCGTCGTCCTTGAAGGTCGTCACCGATACGACAGGACCGAAGATTTCCTCCTGGAACACCCGCATGCGGTTATGGCCCTCGAACACGGTGGGCTTCACATAGAAGCCGCCGGCGAGTTCGCCCGCCAGCGTATTGCGCTCGCCGCCCGCGAGCACCTTGGCGCCTTCCTGCCTGCCGATGTCGATGTAGCTTAAGATTTTTTCGAGCTGTTCGGAGGAGGCCTGCGCGCCGATCATCGTCTCGGGGTCGAGCGGATTGCCCTGCTTGATCTCGCCGACCCGTTTCAGGGCGCGCGCCATGAAGCGGTCGTAGATTTTCTCATGCACCAGCGCCCGGCTCGGACAGGTGCAGACCTCGCCCTGGTTGAGCGCGAACATCACGAAGCCTTCGACCGCCTTGTCGAGGTAATCATCGTCCTCGCGCGCCACGTCTTCAAAGAAGATGTTGGGCGACTTGCCGCCGAGTTCGAGCGTGACGGGAATGAGGTTCTGACTGGCGTATTGCATGATCAGCCGGCCGGTCGTCGTCTCGCCGGTGAAGGCGATTTTGGCGATGCGGCCCGATGAGGCGAGCGGCTTGCCGGCCTCAAGTCCGAAGCCGTTGACGATGTTGAGCACGCCCTTGGGGAGAAGAGCGCCGACCAGCTCCGCCCAGACGAGAATGCTCGCCGGCGTCTGTTCGGCCGGCTTGAGAACGACGCAATTGCCGGCGGCGAGCGCCGGCGCAAGTTTCCACGCCGCCATCAGGATCGGAAAGTTCCACGGGATGATCTGGCCGACGACGCCGAGCGGCTCATGGAAATGATATGCGATGGTGTCGTGGTCGATTTCCGAAATGCCGCCTTCCTGCGCGCGCACCGCGCTGGCGAAATAGCGGAAATGATCGATCGCGAGCGGCACGTCGGCTGCCATCGTCTCGCGGATCGGCTTGCCATTGTCCCAGGTCTCGGCCGTGGCGAGCAGGCCGAGATTTTCCTCCATCACATCGGCGATGCGGTTGAGGATGAGCGCGCGTTCCGCCGGGCTCATCTTGCCCCAGGCGTCCTTGGCGGCGTGCGCGGCGTCGAGCGCGGCGTCAACATCGTCCTTGTCGGAGCGCGCGATCTCGCAGACCTTCCCGCCGGTGATCGGCGAGATATTGTCGAAGACGCGACCCGATTTGGCGCCAACCCATTCGCCATTGATGAAATTGCCGTAGCGTGGTTTGAACGGCGGCTTGAGCGCAGCGAAAGTCTCGTGCTTGGTCATGGGCGTTCCTCATATCTTGCAGGTCCTACAGGTCCTTTTCCGCTCATGATAGCGGCTCGCGAGCCCGCGCCAAGCGGAATGAGCGCTCAAGACGAGGTTCATCAGGAGCGCAAGCCGTTGAGACCTTCGGCTATTCGACCGCGTCTACCTTCTTCTGCGACGCTTCGTATTTTGCGCCAGAAGAACAAAGGTTTCCACCTCATGAGCGAGGCGCTCCACATCGGCGATGCGGGGAGAACCTTCAACCTCGCTGAGGCGCTTGCGGATCGATTTCGCAGCAGTGATGAACTTGGCTTGACCGGAGAGCAGGAACCCTTTGTTGGCCCTCTCGAACGCGACCGCGCAATCCATCGATTGCGCGGAAAGAGCGACGCTCAACAGTGTGTCCTCATATTCGACAAGGCTTTCGATGGCGTCCAATCCTTGATCGAGTTTCGAACGAAAGCCGCTTTCATCCGTTCCGTCATAGCTGATCCAGTCGGTCCGCGAAAAATCCGAGGGAGCCTTGGCTTTTGCCGATTTCAT
>JBFXJV010000351.1:0-3910 GCA_050174515.1 Methylocystis sp. | reverse complement strand
TCTCCACTTTTCACGTCGTCCGCGCGATTGCGGAAAGGTGCGGATGTCATCTTCCCCTCCGATATCCCATTTTTCAGTAGTTCGAGAGCCAGCGCGCCAAAATTGAGCAATACATTTGCAAGTTGCAGAACGCTTCCGCAGACGGGGAAAACGGTATCGCTATCAGGCACGCTGTGTCGCGTAACTTTTTGCCTACTCAAGTGGGAATGAACCTCATATCGGGGAGTCAACTTTCGAAATATTTATTGAGGTACGTCGACGCCTTCGTCATTTTGCGATTAACAGTACGCAGCGAAATTTCAAGGCGAGATGCGATCTCTGGGTAGGTCAGCCCATAACACTTATTAAGTATGAAAACAGAACGACATAGTGGAGGTAAACGGGCAAGGCAGCGTTGGAGACAAATAACATCCACAGCGTTATTGACTGGCCTTCCACTCAAATTTTGACTTAATCTATCAAAGTCTACACCATCAACATGATGATTGGCGCGTACCTTTGTTTTGCGCTTGGCGTCCACGGCCAAGTTTGACGCAATTCTGAATAAATACGAACGCGGATGTTCCAAAGTTCCTGTTCTTCCCTCCCGAAGCAAACGCAGGTAGGTATCCTGAACAACATCTTCCGCCTCCTGTCTGCCTACTCGACGCCGGGCGAAATTGCTCAACTCCTGATTATGAGTTCGGAATAAATCAATGATGACTTTGTCAGATATGGTCATGACTGCCTCTCCTTGCTGACGCGCGTGTAAGAGGAGACGTCAGGAAGAGAGGTGAATACCCTCCTCGTTGATGAGTGATCAGCGGAGCGTATTCGTCTCGGCTCCACGATGCGGCGCGCGCGCCGCTTTTGTAGCCAACGCATAACCCCAGTGAAGAAAATTAGAGGCCAGCTCAGGCCGAAGAGAAAGACCGCTATACGACCAGGCCATCCGAGCACGTACCCGGAGTGCAGCGCCCACTGCCACGCGATGAATCCGTCGCCGTCACCCGTGAGAGGGTCGTTTACGTGAAGCACGTCGCCATCATACTGATTGACGAAAATTGTGCGCCGGCCCTCAAGGCCCCAACCTATGGGGAACAGCTGACTGAAAACATAGGATCCATTCTTAGGAGTTGGCAGGGAAACCGAGTAAATGCGCCCGCGCGGAAACTGCCGCACAACTGAAGCGAACGCTTCATCAAGAGTGATAGGCGCGTGGGCATGCGTGGGTGGCGTCGAACCAAATTTCTCAACTTTGGTGAGTTGCGAAAATATCTCCACCGCTGCTCGGAACTGAATGGGTAGATTAAAATAAACGCCCGACAGCAGCACTGCGACTGCGACTGGAAAAAGAAAGATTCCCGCGAGGCGATGAATATCGTAGTTAAGCCGCTCGAATTTCGCCGGCCATTTGATGGTAAAGGCATTATGCCACTTCCCATTCCTTGGCCACCACAGTATGATGCCTGTCACCGATGAGACAAACGCGAGGATTGCAATAATACCGACAATTATGTCGCCCAGACCGGGCGCCAACAACTGATAATGAAGCTTGAATAGGAAGCCGATAAAGCTTGCATTGAAGACGTCTGATTCTGAATACCACAAACGCCTTCCCGTGACATCAGCCGTGTAGGGATCCACGAACACATGCATCGTATCCGACTGTTTAGATCGTGGGTTCTTTACGCGGTAGTAGAAGAGAAAAGCCTCTCGTTCTGTCTGAGGCCAATAGGAAAAGCCGAGATTTGAGTCGGCCGGAATTGCCTTTTGAGCCGCATTGACGATCTCTTCCAACGGACGCCATGAAACAGCGCTCTGGGGCGGCGTCGCGATTATTCGAAGCTCGGGATTGAGCCATTCATCGATCTCCGTCCAGAAAACGAGCGCCGAGCCGGTAACCCCTATGGTCGATAGAAACAGGCCCAGCGCGAGACCCAGCCAAAGATGAATCTTCAGCCAGATCTCGCGCCAGGTCTTCAGCCCGATTCGCCGGCGCACGGGTAGGGAACGCATCGGCAAGTCGATACCAACCATCCGAGCCTCCCCTAGAACTCGACCGGGACCGAACCTGTTGCGGTCAACGGCGTGGCGGGACAAATGGGATAGATGGGATTAACATCGGCGGAAGAGTTAGCAGACTCATAATATTTCGTGTTTGTGAGATCGCGGAAATTGAACGATGCAAGCATCTTGGTTTGCTTAACGTTCCAACGATAAGTCTCCATCAGTAGCATGGAACGGAACATATTAATCTCCTGACGCAGCATAAGAACTGCGTGAAACCCGTATATGCCCTGCGGCGCACACGCCGCGACGGTTGCAATCAGGAGAATTGAGGCGGGCCGCGCGCTGGCAAAGCGAGCCCACAAGTCGGCGGGAGAGGAGATTTGCTGTCAGACGCGTTCATGTGCGCCGAAAATGCCAGCAGACGTCGAAACTCGACGACGACAGAGCAGCTTGGAATTGGGATGAAGTCTGCTCCTGTACGAGGAGAGCAACAAATACAACCGTGTTTCAAGCAGCAATTGTGAGCGGGAGCGGGGATATCGCCATGACCCTGCTCCGGCAAACAACGGTTTTGACGGTTCTGACTAATAGCGGTCGAACGATCCTGAAACGCTTCTAGGCGCGAAACGGCAGCAAAGCCGAGGCTTTGCACAATTACCAATACCGCGAGAAGCCAGTTGATCTGCCGCATATCCTGCGCCTCGTTACCGATATTCTAACAATCATTGGTAACCACGCGGTCACATTTCGAGTTTTTTGGCCAGGCCTATCACGTCGAAGTCAATTAATGTCGGACCTGCTGAACATCTCTCGAGAGCTTGGCGGCATGCATTACAGTTGGAGTTTTGGATGAGCGCCTTTCGCCGCTGCCCAATGGGTTCGTCGCCAGTGTAGGGATGCGATGATGGATTCTGTTCGAATGCGGTTCGCTGCGAGGCGTGTTGCGACGCAACGGATTGCTTGAGTTGACCATAGGATCAGCGGGGCAGCGATTTCAGCAGCGCCAGCGTCGTCTCTGCTCTGTGGCGCGTCATTTTTTGGGGGCGATCGATTGGTCGCCTCAGCGATGGCGTTAGCGCGGACGCGGTTCGCGACTATCGCGGCGAAGGCGAGCATGACCAGCGACACATGCTGCGCCATCCGCAAAAGCGAGCGTGTTTCTTCGCAATTGAAGCTGCGTTCGTTCTTTGCGGTTTCGAAACTATATTCAATCACCCATCCGCGGTCTTAGATCTGCGCCAATCGTTTTGGCTTCGTCTCGTGCAGCGCCCAGGTCGTGAAGAACGCTAGATCGTTGTCGGCGATCTTGCGGCGAATCTGCAGTCCGCGTGTCCATAGCTCACTGTAAAGCGCGTCGTTGTAGTCGCCGGCGTCGAGATTGGCGAGTTCGAGATAGGACCAATCATACAAACACGCTCATTTTGTTCCAACGCCTGCCTACAATCGCCGCCAACCGGACGCCGGCAGAGGCGAACGGCGATTCTCTCGCCGCTTCGGCGATGCGTTTCGACCTGCTCCATGAATGAAACGTCTTGTTGGACTTCACGCCGAACACATAATCCTTGCCGGCGCGCCGTAGCGCCAATTCTATGTCGCAGACGCCATAGACCCCATTAGCCGCGACAAATGAGAGGAGAGCATTCACCGAAATCGCGCGCTCGATCATTTCGAAAGCTAGCGGCGGCTTGGTCGCAAAGCTGCCATGGGCGGTATCGAACATGGCCTGTGGCCCGTGGCGTGTGTCGCCAGGAATATCTCTGCGAGAACTGGTGTCACTTGTGCGCTGGTGTATAGACATCTAGTGGCACGAGAGTCAAACTGTGCACGCCCTTCCCGGCAAGAAACTTAGCGGGAAGACCAGCAACCCAGTTGGGCTCCTGATCCCCGTAATATGGCGATCCGATCTGCCCAGACTGCC
>JBFXJV010000350.1:0-3917 GCA_050174515.1 Methylocystis sp. | reverse complement strand
CGTAAGAAATGATTGAGCGAAACAAGCAGATAGTCCGCTTCTTCCTCGCTGATCGCGACGGCGCCGGGCGGACCGTCATAGGAAACATCGGTCGTGCCGACGAGCGTGAAGTCACGCTCATAGGGACTCGCGAAAACGATGCGGCCGTCGGGGTTTTGCAGAATATAGGCCTGCGCGCCCTCAAAGAGCTTGCGCAGAACGAGATGCGATCCTTTCACCAAACGCACATGTTTGCGCGAAGGAATACGCAGCGCGTCTTCGATCACCTGAGACACCCAGGGGCCGGCGGCGTTGACAAGCGCCCGCGCCTCGCTCGTTGCGCCGCCAGCAAGCGTCGCCCGCCAACGGTCGCCCTGTCGTTCGGCGTGAACCAGCTTCGCGCCGACGCTGATCGTCGCGCCGCGCTCCGCCGCATCGCGCGCGTTCAAAACGACAAAGCGCGAATCATCCACCCAGCAATCGGCGTAAGTGAAGCCGACGCGATAAGCCTCGCGCAGCGGCGCGCCGAGCGTGTCGCCGGCGAGCCGCACCATATGCGAGCCTTCGAGGCGTTTGCGGCGCGCGAGATGGTCGTAAAGGAAAAGTCCGAGTCGCAGCAGCCAGACCGGCCGCAGTCCCTTCTCATAAGGCAGAACGAATTTTAAGGGCCAGATGACATGCGGCGCGGCGGCGAGCAGCAATTCGCGCTCGGCGAGCGCCTCATGCACGAGGCGAAATTCATAAAGTTCGAGATAGCGCAGGCCGCCGTGGATCAGCTTGGTCGAGGCGGACGACGTGCCCTGCGCGAGATCGCCCTGCTCGACGAGCCTGACGGAAAGCCCGCGACCGGCGGCGTCGCGGGCGATGGCGCAGCCGTTGATCCCGCCGCCGACGATGAGAAGATCATAGATCATGGCGTCACTCGATTCGAAACGCCATGACTATAGCGCTAGGCCTGCGGACGGCCCGCCTGCTTGTGACGCGCGCCGCCATTGGCGCGCCGCTTCTGGCCATTCGAGGCGCCGGGACGCTTCGCCGCAGGACGCTGGCCGTCGCGGCGCGGATGCTGGGCGCCGTTTCGATGCGGCGCCGGCGGCTTCGGGCTTCTGTGCGGCCTGGGCGACTGGCGCATCGGCGCGCTGTCATCCTCCCGCGCGTCGGCGCCGCGCCGGTCGGTGCAATCGAGCGTCTGCCGCGTCAGCTTCTCGATCGCGCGCAGCAGCGGCCGTTCGCCATTGTCGCAGAGCGAAATCGCCCGGCCCGTAGCGCCGGCGCGCGCGGTGCGGCCGATGCGATGCACATAGGCTTCGGCGACTTCCGGCAATTCGTAATTGACGACATGGGTGACGCCGTCGACATCGATGCCGCGGGCGGCGATGTCGGTCGCAACCAGCACCCGCGTGCGTCCTTTGCGAAATCCGTCAAGCGCGCGCAAACGCTGGCTCTGGCTCTTGTTGCCGTGGATCGCGTCGGCGCCGACGCCGGCGCTCTCCAGATGCTGCGCGACGCGATCGGCGCCGCGCTTGGTGCGCGTGAACACGATGGCGCGCGCGATGTCGCGATCGCCCAGCAATTCCACCAGCAGGTCGCGCTTGGCGCCGCTCGCGACGAGATACACGTGCTGCTCGACGCGCTCGGCGGTGGTCGCCGCCGGCGTGACGGAAACTTTCGCGGGCTCGTGCAGCATATCGTCGGCGAGCGCGGCGATTTCGCGCGGCATGGTCGCAGAGAACAGCAGCGTCTGGCGGCGCTTCGGCAGCTTCGCGACGATCTGGCGGATCGGCACGATGAAGCCGAGGTCGAGCATATGGTCGGCTTCGTCGAGCACCAGCGCCTCGGTCGCCGCGAGCTTCAACCTGCCGCTGCCGACATGGTCGAGCAGCCGGCCCGGCGTCGCCACCAGCACGTCGAGTCCGCGCGCCAGCATGTCGATTTGCGGACGATGCGACACGCCGCCGACGATGACGCCGACGCTCGGACGGAAAAACTGGCCATAGGCGCGGAAACTGTCGGCGATCTGAGTCGCGAGTTCGCGCGTCGGCGCGAGAACCAGCGCGCGCGCCGTGTTGGGCGCCGGGCGGCGCTTATCGGCGAGCAGTCGGTGCAGGATCGGCAAAGCGAAAGCCGCCGTCTTGCCGGTGCCGGTCTGCGCGACGCCGAGCAGGTCGCGTCCCTGCAAAAGCGCGGGGATCGACTGCGCCTGGACGGGCGTCGGAATTTCATAGCCTTCGCGCGCAAGCGCGCGCAGCAGGATCTCGTTCAGGCCGAGATCGGAGAATGTGGTCACGTGGTTGTTGCTTTCAGTTGTCGAATCGCGCCCGAAGGACCGCGCGTGAAGACGCCGGCTCCGGACGAAAAAAGATCGGGCCCCGCGTAACGGGCCTTCGGGAGGATAAAGGGGGCGCTCGACAGCTCGTCGACGAAAGATCGACACTACGCGGCTGGAGCGCCTCATGCTGCGGCGCAGCAGCCACTTGATACAGGAGAGCAGCGTTACGGTCAATGCTGAGCGCTGGCGGCGCGGCGGAGATAATCGAGTGAAGACCTGTCTTCCTCACCCTCATCCTGAGGAGCGAGCGAAGCTCGCGTCTCGAAGGACGAGGGTGAGGAAAACTTCGCGAATCGCGTTTCCTCGTCCTTCGAGACGGCCTCGTCGAGGCCTCCTCAGGATGAGGAAACCCTTTACCCGAAGCCGCTGATGGAGCTCCGCGCAAGTATCCAGAGGCGACAACCCTCGTCCGCTCGCCTATAAGCCGGCGACGAACGCGCCACAGGGATTCGAGCCCATGAACGCAATCGCCAATTTCGACGGCGCGGAAATTCTCAACACCTTCGTCTCGTTGAGCGTGGCGCTCGTTCTCGGCACCGCGATCGGCGCCGAGCGCCAATACCGCCAGCGCACCGCCGGTCTGCGCACTAACGCGCTGGTCGCGCTCGGCGCCGCGGCCTTCGTCGATCTCGGCATGCGGCTGATGGGCAATGAGGGAGCGACGCGCGTGCTCGCCTATGTGGCGTCGGGCGTCGGGTTTCTGGGCGCCGGCGTCATCCTCAAGGAGGGCATGAACATCCGCGGGCTGAACACCGCGGCGACGATTTGGTGCTCGGCGGTGATGGGCGGATTCGCCGGCGCCGACCGGCCGGCGGAAGCGGTTTTGCTCACGGTCTTCGTGCTCGCCGGCAACACTTTCCTGCGGCCGCTGGTTCATTGGATCGAGCGCGCGCCGATCGACGAAAGCGAGACCGAGGCGGTCTATGAGGTCCGCGTCGCGACGAGCGAAACAAGGCGCGACGCCATTCGCGACCTGATGATTGAAAGGCTTGAAGCCGCCGCCTACCCCATTCAGGAGGTCGCCGAACATGAGCGCGAAGACGACGTCGAAATCGTTGCGACGCTCGCGACGTCGAGCGTCGCGAGCGAACAGCTCGACGCCGTCGTCGAATCCCTCGCCCGCCTCGACGGCGTCTCGCATGCAACCTGGTCTTCGCGCACGAGCGAATGAGGGGGCGGGGTGAGACCCGCCATGACGTCGTGGGTCGCCGTTTGAGTTTCTTGCGGACGTAGTCAAAAGCTCGCGCTGTCGAAGGATCAGAACGTGGATCGAGATGCGCTCGGCGACATTGCCGAGTCCGCCTCTCTGGCCCCCTTGGCGGGCGAAGGCGCGGCGGGCGTATTCCGTTTGAGCTTGCTCATCAAGAGATAGATCACCGGCGTCGTGTAGAGCGTCAATGCCTGGCTGAGCAGCAATCCGCCGATGATGGTGATGCCGAGCGGGCGCCGAAGTTCGGCGCCGATCCCGGTCGCGAAGGCGAGCGGCAGCGCGCCGAAGGTCGCGGCAAGCGTCGTCATCAGAATAGGACGGAAGCGTTCGCGCGCCGCTTCGAGGGCGGCGTCATGAACCGACATGCCGCCCTCTCTTTCCGCCTGCAACGCGAAGTCG
>JBFXJV010000349.1:0-3919 GCA_050174515.1 Methylocystis sp. | reverse complement strand
CAGGTCGAAATATCGTGTGAGTTCGATCTGATCCTGAACATAGCCTGCGGCGAGATTCAGATTAGTGTGGCGGCGGCGGTTGGGGTTGGCGAACACCACCGGGAAATATGCGGTCGGCGTCCAGAATGGCGTCGTCACGCGCCGATTTGCGCAGGAGAAATTGAAGCAAGAAAGATTGCGATTGTCGTCGGTCTTCTGGTTGCCGACCTCGGCGCCAAACATAAACGTGTGACGAATGTCCGGCGTCATTTGCCATTTGTAGACAAGATCCGTCTGGTTGAAGATGTTCTGGCGCGGGTTCGAATTGACATAGCCGTCGAGACGCGCGATCCCCGCTGGCGTGACCGACGTCGCGACCGGGTTCAGAATCGTCGTGACGACGCCCAGGCCCTGATCCGGGAACGTGTTCTGATACCGCTTCTCATAATCCGCATAGACGGTCTGGTTGCGGATGTTGAGGCCAAACTCCGTCGTGTGGTCGAATGCGAGCGCTGCGCGGTTGAGATCAACTTTGGCGTAATTCACCGCTTCAACTGAAGGATTGCCGACGCCAAAAAAAGCGTCTCTTGGCGCCGGCGACGGGTATCCCGGATAGATTGAGGCGCCGCCGAAAACGAATCCGCCCACCGACGGAATGCCGCGATCGGCGGTGCGGCGATCGCGAAAATGCTCGTAGCTCAGGGTAATGAAGGTCTTTTCGAGCGGATGCCACGTGAGCGTCGGATTGACGCCATAGCGTTCGAGCTTGAAAAAGTCGCGGTAGCCGTATGATTGTTCATAGAGCCCGTTAAGTCGGACGGCGAGCGTATCGTTGATCGCATCGCCGACGTCGATCGTGAGCCGCTTACGCGCAAAGCTGCCGGAACTGACGCTCATCGACCGCAGCTTTTGACCATCGGCCTTCTTGGTGACGCGATTGACGACGCCGCCGCCGCCGCCTCGGCCGAAGATCAGCGCGTTTGGTCCTTTGAGAACCTCGACGGCCTCGATGTTGTAAAGGTCGCGGTAATATTGCGCGTCGTCGCGTATGCCGTCCGTGTAAAAATCCGCGGTCGTGTCCTGTCCGCGAATGGTGATCTGGTCGCGATTGCCTTCGCCCTGGGCGACTGTGACGCCCGGCACATACATCAAGGCCCGATTGAGATCGATGCTGTTTCGGTCCTGAAGCTGCTGCTTGGTCAGAATCGTAATCGACTGGGGAATGTCGATAATCGGCGTGTTCGTTTTCGTCGCCGTCGCCGTCCGTCCCGCGAAATAGCCGACGACGTCCGTGGGACCGCGGCCGAGCGCCGTGGCGGGGAAAAGCGAACGCTCGCCGGGAACGCCCTGCGCCGGCGCGGCCGCGGTCTCAACCGGCGTGCGAGGCGTCGGAGCGACACGCGCGCTGCGCCGCGCCCCGCCAACATCGATGCGGGGCAGTCGTTGCGCTCCGCTCGTGTGTCGCGATTGAGAGGCGACGCGCTTCGGCTTCTCTCGAGCAACCACGCGGGGTTTCTCCGGCGGGGCGTCGACTCTCACCGCGGGCAAGGGTCGGGATTGGGGTTGCGCGAGGGCGGAACTGCTGAGGCTGGGCGTCAGCGCGGCGGCAAGGCTCAGGGCGGCGACCGATGCTGCGCCCGTCAATCGATCGAACGCGATAGGAAAGCAGGCAACGAGCGCCTGTCGGGATTCCGTTTTTTTCTGAATCATGCCCGCCCTTCTCGCTTCCATGCGCCAGGAGAAGGTCACTGGATAAAATTTCTCTTTGAAAACCGTCAATTACTACAAAGGCTAGTTTGGAACGGTTCCGACGCAATATTTGCGATTATTTCTAACTGTTGCTGAAATACGACACAAAAGCGACTTTAAGTTGGAACTATTTCAAATAATGGATCATCGCTTGTTGTTGACTGTCGTTTTCTCCACACACCCCAGCGTCGAATGCCGCGGACCGGCACTTTTCGTCACACGAGTTCGGCGACAAAAAAAGCGGCCCTGGAACAGGGCCGCCAAAACTCTCGCTTGAGAAGAACAGCGCTTACTTCTTTTTGCCGTCTTCGCCGAACTGAGCGATATACGCCCACACATTCTCTTCGTCGCCCTCGCTGGGCAGGCCTTGGAAGATCATCTTGGTGCCGGGAACCTTGACCTTCGGACTCTTGATGAATTCCTTGAAAGTCGCCTCGTCCCAAGTAATGCCTGAATTCTTCATCGGCTCCGAATAGTTATAGTTCGGCGCCGTGCCGGCCTTGCGGCCGTCAATGCCGTTCAATGCCGGACCGATGGCGTTCTTCGCGGTTTCTCCGACCTGATGGCAGGCCTTGCACTTGGCGAAGATCTTTTCGCCCGCGGCGGCGTCGCCCGCGGCGTAAGCCTGGCCGGCGGAAGCGGCGAAAGCGACGCTCGCGGCGAACGTCAGCAGGGAAATCGTCTTCATCCTTGTTCCTTTCCTCTTCCCGGCGTTCGCGTTGCGCCCGCCCTTTTTGAAATGCGCCCGGCCAATGTTGGCGCCTCGCCGACGCTCTTTAGACGGGTTCGAAACTACAACGAAGCCGCCGCCAAAGACAATACGCTAGAGATTATGTTCGGCTTTCTTTGAGATTATGTCGAATGTCGTGAACGCGCGCTGAACCTGAGACTTACGTGACTCTCCGTAGAGTGAGATTCATGCGAACGCCATACGCTGCGAGCGCGGGCGGCAACGGGGCGCTGATCGTCGGTAAAATCCTGTCGACGCCGTGATAGCGCATTCTCGCGCGTCCCGAGAGCACGAGCGCGTCGCCGGACGACAGCGGGAAGGCGATCGCGGGGTCGCCGCGGCGCGTTCCGCCGAGCCTGAACCGGCAGTCGGCGCCAAGAGACAGCGACAGGATCGGCGCCGCCAAATCCGCCTCGTCCTTGTCCTGATGGAGGCCCATGCGGGCCTTTTCATCATAGAGGTTCACCAGACAGGCTTCGGGCGCATTGGGGTATCGCGTAAGCTCGTTCCAGAGCTGCAGAAGGCGCGGCGGCATGGCCGGCCAGGGCTCGCCGGTCATCGGATGGCGCGCCTCATAGCGATAACCCCGCTCCTTGTCGCTGATCCAACCCAGCGCGCCGCAATTGGTCATGCGCACTGACATCGGCGCGCCGGTCTTCGGCATGGTCGAGACATAGAGCGGCGCGGCGGCGATAACCTCGGCGATCTCTTCACCCAGAGCCGCCTGTGTCGCGGCGTCGAAAAAGCTCGCGTAATAAAACACGCCTGGCGCAATTTCAGACATCACGCGAGATGTGGCGCCGAAAGGGCGTTTCGTCCATCGCCGTCGTGGGGGCTGGCGCGCGGGTTTTCGACTCGCCCCGGCGAAAGAAAGGAAGGGGCGGCCGCCCCTCCGCCTCGACCGCTCCGCTTGTGCGGCGTCGCTCGAATGCAGCTGATCCAGCGCTGACTGAACGCGGGCGCCGATGAGTCGAAGTGGTTTCCTCGACGTTTGCCTGCGCCCGGAGCCGCCTATCCCAGCACCGTTTTCGACGCCACCGTCGAATCGGCGTTGAGCTGATAGATGATCGGAACGCCGGTCGCGAGTTCGAGCGTCGTGACGCTTTCCGGGGTCATCTGCTCCAGCACCATGCAGAGGGCGCGCAACGAATTGCCATGCGCCGCGACCAGCACCCGCTCGCCGCGCATCACCGGCGGCAGAATGCGCTGGACGTAAAACGGGACGACCCGCGCAACCGTGTCCCTCAGGCTCTCTCCGCCGGGCGGCGGCACGTCGTAGGAGCGCCGCCACAGCCGCACCTGCTCCTCGCCCCATTTGTCGCGCGCCTCGTCCTTGTTGAGGCCGGAAAGGTCGCCGTAATGACGCTCGTTCAGCGCCCGCCAAGCGCCCGCGACACCAGCGCGGTGCCGGCGATGGTGACGCCGATCGATACCGCGGTGGCGAAGAACAACACCGTTCCG
>JBFXJV010000348.1:0-3923 GCA_050174515.1 Methylocystis sp. | reverse complement strand
GCTCGTCGACGTCATGCTGGTGCTGCTCATCATCTTCATGGTGACGGCGCCATTGCTCGCCAAGGGCGTCAAAGTGAATCTGCCGCAGGCGAGCGCCGCGGCGCCGATCAACCAAAAAGAGCCGATCGTCGTGACGGTCGGCAAGGAAGGCAAGATCGCGCTTGGCGCGGACGAAACTACGCCAGACGCCCTCATCGACGGCATCAAGGTGATGATGGGCGGCGACCAGTCGCGCGTCGTTCATATCCGCGGCGACACCGAGGCCGTCTATGGCGAGGTCGTCGCAGTCATGGACAAGCTGGCCACGAACGGGATCACCCATATCGCCATCATGACTAATTCGCGCAGCAAGACCGGCCCTGCCGTCAAGGGCGCACATGGCCGCGCTGCGCCAGCGGCGGCCGGCGCGCCGCCGGCGCAGGTTCCGGCCGCGCCCGCGGCGGGGGCGGTGAAATGACCGATCTCGCGCTCAGTCCGCAGCAGATCATGCGAGAGGGCGACCGTCCGCCACCGGGTCCGGATCCGATCAAGCCGCCGTGGCTTCGCTCGGTGACGACCGCCGCGGTCGTCGCTCTGCACGTCGTGGTCTTCGTCATACTCGCCTATACGGCGAAGCCGAACGCGATCTCTCTCGACTCGGTCAGCATGGACCTTGTGTCAGAAGGAGACTTCTTCGAACAGGAGGAAGTCGCCGAAGCCGACGACACGCCGCCGCCCGAAGCGGTCGAGGAGCCCGAGATCGCGCTTCCGCCTCCGCTGGTGATGGCGCCGGACGCGGTGCCGCTGCCCGCCAAGAAGGAAGACGTCGACAAGATCAAGAAGAAGGTCGAACAGCAGCAGGTCCAGCGCGCGCAGCGGCGTCAGCAGGCGCAGGCGCGTCGGCGCTATGGCGCGCCGGAGGGGCACGCCGCGAGTTCAGGCGCCTCCCAGGCGACATGCCTCGCTCATATCGCCGCGGCGCTTCGCCGGCATACGCCAGGTTCGACCAGCCTCGGTCCCGGCCATGCGCATGTGACGTTCCACGTCAATCCAGGCGGCGGCCTGTCGGGCGTTTCGGCCTCCGGATCCAGTCCGGCGCATGCGGCGCTGGCTCGGCGGATCGTGTCGTCCTCGCGCGGGCCCGGCATGTGCGGCGCGGCCTTCGTCAGCCAGGCGTTCGCCTTCCACTGACGGGAAACGGCGGACGCTCGCGCCCGCCGCCATCAATTGTTCTAAGACATTGGGGGCAGGATGAAGCTCGCGCGATCGCTTACCCTGACCGCGGCGCTCGTCGCATGCGCGGCGCATGCCGAGAACGCCAAGCCGGCAGCCGCTTCAAAGCGAACCACAGCGCCTGCAACAGCGCCAAAGCCCGCTGCGCCGGCGCCCACGCAGGGCTCGGCCGCGCCGGCGATGTCGGAAAGCAAATTCCTCGGGGCGCTCTATGCTGCTATCGCCAAGCGAACGCCTGCGGAGAGCCCCGCCGGCGAAGGGGAAGTCACGGCGAGCTTTCACGTCAACGCGCAAGGCAAGATCGACAAAGTGACGATCGACAAGACGACCAGTCCCCCCTTGGCGGAGGCGGTGAAGAAAATCCTGTTGAGCGTCGAAGCGCCGCCGCCGCCCGGCGGATCGATGGACGTTGGGCAGACTTTCAGGTTCCGGGCGAAGTCAAATTGAATCCGCAGCGCGACGCCGGATGAAAACGCGCGGAGCCACGCGCTTATAGGGAGGGAGAGATGCGGCATATTTCTCGACTGACGATTGGCTTGACGGCGCTGGCCTTCGCTTGCGCGTGGGGCGCCGGCGCTCCCGCCAGAGCGCAGAGCGAAGCGACCGAGCCGAAAACCGAAGAGAGCGCCGCCGAGCCGAAACGCGAAGAAAACAAGGAGCAGAAGCGCGAGGACAAGGCTGAAGAGCACGACAGCAAGTCCGACGCGCGGAGCGAACGGAAAGCGAGGTCGGCGCGAGACGATAAGTCCGCCGAAAAATCGGCGGATAAAAAGAACAAGGCCAACAGCGCCGCCTATCTCCGCAAGCTTGGTCAACTGATCCGGGCGCGCTCGCCGGGCACGACAAGTCTCGGCTCAGGATCGGCCGTCGTTCGCTTTCGCCTCGGCGCGTCTGGCGCGCCAAGAAGCGTCACCATCGTTTCGGCGTCCACGCCCAGGCACGGCGAATTGGCGCGCTCCATCGTCTCTGGCCTGAAGGCGCCGCCCCCGCCCGGCGGCTCCTACGACGGCCTGCAGAGCTTTCGATTCCATTAGCGGCCGCGCGATTGCGCGGCGCCCAACAGCGTCGGCGTCGGACGCCGCAAACAGGTGAGAAAAATGAAGCGCATCGCCTCTGCCCTGCTCGCCGTTTGCCTCCCCGGCGCCGCACTCGCCGCGCAAGACGCGTCGGCGACGGCGCCCAAACCATCGACGCATGCCGCGATGGGCCATCACCCCGCGCCAGCTTGCGCCGAACCGAAGGTCGACTGTGCGATGACCGCCGTTCCGGCCTTCGCCAAGGACGGAAGACTCTGGGTCGCCTTCTCCGTCGGCAAGACCGTTTACGCCGCGGCGTCTTCGGATGATGGCAAGAGCTTTTCGGCGCCGACGGCGATCGCCACGGTCGGTGACGGCGTCATCGACGCGCATGGCGACGCGCGCCCCAAAATCGTGGCGCTTAACGATGGGGGGCTGCTCGCGACCTATACGACGCGGCCCGAGAAGCAGATGATCGGCACGATCTTCACCGCCCACTCGACCGACGGCGGCAAGACCTTCTCGACGCCGCAGCCGCTTCTGACCGAGGGCGGCCAGCGCTTCGACAGCATCGTCGTCAATCGCAAGGGCCGCATCTACGCCGCCTGGCTCGACAAGACTCATGCGCTCAAAGCCAAGGCCGAAGGCAAGGAATTTCGCGGCAGCGGCGTCGCCTTCGGCTATTCCGACGACGGCGGCAGGACCTTCAAGGGCAAGTCGATCCTCATCGATCACGCCTGTGAATGCTGCCGCATGTCGGGCGCGCTCGACCGCGACGGAAGGCCGGTCTTCGCCTGGCGGCAGGTTCTGGACGGCGGCGTCCGCGACCACATGGTCGCCAAACTCTCGGCGGACGCGACGCAAGCGACGGCGACGCGCGTTTCCGACGACGACTGGTCGATCAACAGCTGTCCGCATCACGGACCGTCCATCGCCATCGACGCCTCAGGCGCATGGCATGTGGTCTGGTTCACCAAGGGCAAGAACCGGCAAGGCCTGTTCTACGCCCGCAGTCTCGACGGGGGCAAAAGCTTCTCGCAGCCAGAACAGTTCGGCGAGGACGCGCGCGCGCCGGGGCATCCGACGCTGATCGCGGCGAAGAATCGTCTCTATCGCGTCTGGAAAGAATTCGACGGAACGACGACGACGATCGCGATGCAAATGTCGCGCGACCATGGCAAGAGCTGGAGCGCGCCGCACGCGGTCGCGCAGACGGCGGACGCCTCCGACCATCCGGAACTCATCGCCCACAGGGGCGCGGCCTATCTGTCTTGGCTCACGCATAAGGAAGGCTACAGGCTTCTGCCTCTGCCACGGGACGAAAAGAGCGCGGCGGCGGCGCGGTAATGCGGCACTGTCATCCCGAACGCGCGCAACGCGTGCGATGGAGAATCCAACCCAAGCAGCTGGATTTGCTCCGGATCACGAGTCGAGCCTGCGGCCCGCCGGGAATGACATGAGCCTCAGAAACCGTTTAGTCGGATGTCGCCGAATGCGTCTCTTCTTCCTCGCCTCCGCCGTCGCCTTTGCGCTCGTCTCCGGCGCCGCGGCCGCCCCAGACTTCAAGCCGTATGGCCGCGGCGCCTTTGCGCAATTGACCAAGGCGCACGCCGGCAGGCCGCTCATCGTGCATTTCTGGTCGGTGACCTGTCCGCCCTGCCTCGTGGAGCTGCCGCAGTGGGCGAAGTTCGCCGC
>JBFXJV010000347.1:0-3946 GCA_050174515.1 Methylocystis sp. | reverse complement strand
CGCGGTTACGGCCGCGCGATAGGCGCCGGCGCGCAGGAAGGCGGTGACCAGCGCATTGGCGCCGGGACCGTTGGCTTCGCCGTCGCCAAGTCGCGGCGAGACATTGGCGCCGACGCGCAACGCGGTCTTCATGCGCCCGAGCGTTTCGACGCGGTAAAGGCCGCCTTGCGCAACGTCGAAGCGCAGCCGCTTCGTCTCGTCGCGCGCGAGATCGAAAAAGGCGGGTCGCGCGACTGTCGCTGAAAGCGTCGTTGGCGCTGGCTTACCCGCATCTTCGGGCTTCGCTGGCGTCGCTTCGGGAACGAAGACGAGCCCGAGCGCGCGCGATTTTTCCGACGCCGCAATCCTTATTGTCGCGAGGCGCTGCTCGTTTTCCTCCCTCTGATCGGCGAGCGTCAGCGCGACTTCGGCGCCATGCGCGTCGCGCGCCATCGCTCTGCCCGTCTTGGGAAGCCGCGCCGGCAGCGCAATCGCCTTGCCGGCCTCCTGCCAGATCGCCAATGGCGCTCTGTCGAGTTCGGCGGGCAGCGCGACGACGCGCGGCCCCGTCAAGAGTTGCGGCGCGACATTCGTCAAAATGAGATAGGAGCCGTCTTTTTCGAGCGTCTGCGTCCCGAAGGAAATTGTTGGACGCGACGGCGCCGGCGCGGGCGCTGTTACAGCGAGCCCGGGCGGACCGAGAGTTACGTCGACGACCCCGCCCGCACCGCCTTTCGGCGTGAGATTGAGAAAATAATAGCCGGCCTGCAGGTCATAACGCGTCGAATCTTTGCCGTCCGCGCGCGCCGCAAGCGCGCCAAGCGCCGGCTCGATCGAGGCGTCGACTTTGATGCCTTTGGCGTCGATCGCCACAGGCGCGTCGCGCGTCGCCTCGAAGAGGATCGACGTCGGCCCGAACAGATTGAATTTTCCGCGCCACGCCTTGCCGGCGCCAATGCGCGGCGCGTCCGATGCGATGACCCGCGTCTTGCCGTCCTTTTCGATCCGCGCGAAGAGCGCCGTTGCCGGCGCTTCGTCGCCGCCGTCCCCGGCGAGATCGACGCTGACGAGATGCGGTCCAGACGCTTCGAATGTTTCGTGGTCCGACTGACGCAGGCCGCGCAAACTGAACGCCTCTCCCTCATAGCCGGAGACTTCAAGACGCGCATTGGTCTTGCCGTCGGTGGCGAGCCGGACATTCGCCGAGGGCGTACGGCTGTTCTTCGAAATTGTCGCGATTTCCCTCGATTGATTGCGGCGCGCTTCGAGCCGAGCCGGAACAGATTGCGCAAGGTCGAGACGGAAAGCGTCATAGCTAGCCGGCGCGTCGAAACGCTCGGCGCCGAAGGGACCGATCACGCCCTCGGCGACGCCGGCCGCGAGCAGCGCCGGCGCGTGAAGCCGCAGCAGGAAGGGCTGCGCCGCGTCGCCTTGCGCCCAGACGAGTTTCTCGCCGCCATAGGCGGTGACGAGATAGCGCCCCGGCTCCAGCGCGCCTTCGAGCCGCAGCCGGTTCATGGCGCGGCCGGGCCTGGTTTCGACCGTTTCTTGCGTGAAGGCGAGATCGACGAGTTCGCCGTCTCCGCGCCAGACGCGGAGATCGCTGAGCGCGCGGCCGATCGCCTCGAGATTGACGCGACCTTCCGCGCCGATCTCGAAGGCATAGGAGCGTTGCCGCAGATCGCCGAGTTCGCCGCTCTGAATGCGTCCCGGCGCGAGCGCCGGTTTTGACGCTTCCGCTTCGACAAAAGCTTGCGCGGCGAGGGCAATCTTGCCGCTTGCGCCTTTAACGCCGGACACCCGCAGCTTGTAGACGCCCTTGTCGAGCAGCGCGTCGACTCGTCCATCGCGCAGGCCCGGCGCGCCGCTCGAGTCGAGCGGGCCGGCGATCATGTCGACGAGTTCGATGCGCGCGCCCGTCGGACTCTTTGCTCGGATCGAATAGCGGCCGGGCGCGGGAACGGTAAGGAGACTCGCGCCGTCACGATCCGCCGGCAGTTCGCTTGGCGCAAAGTTGATCGAGGCTTGCTTCGGTCTCGCCTTGGCGACCGCGCTTTGGGCGGCGCGCCACAATGGCGGCGCGAAATAGGCGGCGCAGGCGACGAGAAGAGACAACGCGATCCGCCGCATGACGGCGCCGTAAGCCAGTCGCGAGCCTGCCGAAAACGCAGCGTCACGGCCGGTCTCAGGCATCGCCTGCGCGTCTCGACCGAGTCGAAAGCCCAACGCATTCCGCCGCGCCGACGATTTTTTCATGCCGCTGTCTCACATGCTCATATGGCCGACCCCATTGGAGTCGGCCGGATTATCTTTTAGGCTAGCTTCCGCGCCCGGGCATTTGCGAGAGCGCACAGCAACCGGAATATCGGCATGCGTCGGTCATTATTCGCCTTGGTGCTTTTTTCTGCGCTCATATCTGGTGAGGAGGCGGCGGCGATCAAGTTGACGCTCGCCTATCCGGCGGCGCTGCGCGCGGGTCCGGAGCAACATTATGCGGCGATCGGGACGGCGCCGGCGGGGACGGAGGTCAAAATCATACGCGACGATCCAAGCTGGACGCGCATCGCCATCGAAAACAGGCGATATTTCGTCGCGACCTCCGAACTCGTGTTCATGTCGTCGCGGGTGACGGAGACGTCGGGCTGCGATTTCGGCTATCCCTATTCGGGCAGCACGCAATATTTCGCCTGGCCGCCGACAGAGTTGCGCCACAGCGCGCCGCTTGGCTCGCTGTTTGGCTATCACAACCGGTTTCCCTGCTAAACCTTGAGCCTCAAGGCTTTGGGCGATCGGTCAATGTTTCGAGAAAGGCGACGATCGCGTCGATCTCCTTTTCGGAGAGCCGCGGCTTTTCCCCGAGCTTGCGGTCATAGGGGACTTCCTCGACATTGACGTTGTCATGCGCGGAAGCGGGCAAATCGTCGAATTTTTGCGGCTTGCCGCGCCGGTCTTTTGGGTACCAGCGGCCGGGATCGGTATCCCGCGTCGCGTAAAAGGCGACGACATCGCGCAGCTTGTCGAAAACGCCATTATGCAGATAGGGGCCGGTAATCGCGATATTGCGCAGCGTCGGAACCTTGAAGGCGCCGCAGACGCTCTCGACCTTGAAATCAGCCGGCGCAGCCTCGGCGAGTCCGGGTCGCGCGCAGAGGCCGAGATCGGGGGCGGCGTCCGGTTTCGCCGCGCTCGGGATCGCCCTGTTTTTGGGGCCGCCGAGCGCGTCATAGGTGAAATCGGTGAAAAGCCAGTCTTCGGGGTTCCGCGAATCTTCCTTGCCGGCGTGGCAGGCGAGACAATTGCCTTTCTTCGGGTCCTTGAAGAGTTCAAAGCCCTTCTTCTCAAGTGCCGTCAGCTGCGCCTCGCCGCGTAGATAGTCGTCGAATTTCGAGGCGAAGGGATGAAAGCGCGCGCTTGCCTCGAAAGCGACGATGGCTTGCGCAAGCTTCTCGAAGGCTGCGTCCGGATCGGCGAAAACCTTCTCGCCGTAAACTTTGCGGACAAGGTCGGCGTAAGCGCCGTCGCGCACCGCCTCGACGACGAAGCGTTTTGACGGCGCGTTCATCTCGAGCGGATCGAACATCGGGCCTTCGATTTGGGCGAGAAGATCGCGGGCGCGGCCGTCAAGAAACTGTCCGCCCGCCGGAATTTTTTCGATCTTGCCGGTCTCTTCGTCCTTGTCGTCGATGAAGGCGAAAGGCGGCGCGAAGGACGCGTACATGATCGACGGCGTATTCCGCTTGCCTAACGACGTTGGCAGCGATCCGCGCGCGAGCGCAGGCACGTTCGAACCATTGTTGCCCTGGAAGGCTTTCGCGGCGTCGTGGCAGGAGGCGCAGGAGACGCCCGCCGGACGCGAGAGATTGACGTCTTCGAAAACGCGCTTGCCGAGAAGCTCCAGCGGCGTCAGGCCGCGCTCGTCCGGCGCGATCGCGCCGTCAGGCTCAGCCTGTGCGCTGAGCGCCGAGCC
>JBFXJV010000346.1:0-3981 GCA_050174515.1 Methylocystis sp. | reverse complement strand
CTATTTCGGCAACACCGCCCGACTTGTCGAACAGGCCAAGACCGTTTCGCACTTCCAGCGGGCCGTGCTGCGGATCGGCAATTTCCTGATTTTGATCACGATCGGCCTCGTCGCGCTCATTGGAATCGTCGCGCTTTATCGCCATGATCCGCTAATCCAGACCATCGCATTCGCCCTCATTCTGACAGTGGCCTCGATCCCCGTCGCGCTGCCCGCCGTTCTTTCCGTCACCATGGCGGTCGGCGCGGAGCGGTTGGCCAGGTTGAAAGCGATCGTGTCTCGGCTGGTCTCCATCGAGGAAATGGCCGGCATGAACATGCTGTGCTCGGACAAGACCGGCACGCTTACGAAGAATGAGCTCAAGCTTGGCGACCCATGGCTCGCGCCAAACGCCAAAAAAGATGAGTTGATGCTGGCGGCGACGCTCGCGTCGCAACGAGACGCTCCCGACGCTATTGACGCGGCGATCCTCTCGGCCGCGCCGACCGCCACGCCGCCATCCGGCTATAAGCTCTGCGCCTTCCATCCTTTCGATCCCGTGGCGAAACGAACCGAGGCCGAGATCGAGCGCGGCGGCGCGACGCTCAAAGTGGCCAAGGGCGCGCCACAGGTCATCTTCGATCTTTGCAAGCTCGATGGCGAAGGGCGACGCTTGGCCGCGGCGCAGGTCGAGGCGGATGCGGCCAAGGGCTTTCGCACTTTGGGCGTGGCGCAAACTGATCCGGGCGGCCAATGGCGCTTCTTGGGATTGCTGTCGCTCTTCGACCCCCCGCGCGACGACTCGGCCGAGACGATCGCGGCGGCGCGAGCGATGGGCGTCGACATTAAGATGGTGACGGGCGACCATGAGGCCATCGCCAAGGAGATCGCCGGCAAACTCGGGCTCGGTCAAAAGATCGTCGTCGCCGAGAAGGTTTTCGGAGACGACGCCGGCCAGGACAAACTCGCGGCGATTCTCGCCGCCGACGGCTTCGCGCGGGTTTTTCCCGAGCATAAGTTCGAGATCGTCGACGCTCTGCAGAAGGCCGGACGCATCGTCGGCATGACCGGCGACGGCGTCAACGACGCGCCGGCGCTGAAGCAGGCCGATGTCGGCATTGCCGTTAGCGGCGCGACTGACGCCGCGCGCGCGGCGGCCGATCTCGTGCTGACGGCGCCGGGCCTCTCGGTCATCACCACCGCGATCGAGGAAGCGCGCCGCATCTTCGAGCGCATGACGAGCTATGCGATCTATCGCATCGCGGAAACCATGCGCGTCCTGTTGTTCATGACCGCGAGCATATTGATTTTCAACTTTTACCCCGTCACGGCGATCATGGTCGTGTTGCTCGCGCTGCTCAACGACATCCCGATCATGATGATCGCCTTTGACAATGCGCCTTTCGCGGCGAAGCCCGTGCGTTGGGACATGACCCGCGTTCTGACCATTGCGTCGGTTCTGGGCGTCTATGGCGTTTTGGAAAGCTTCGGCCTCTATTGGATCGTGCGCGACTATCTCGCGTTGCCGCCATCCGTCGTGCAGCCGTTGATCTTCCTGAAGCTGCTCGTCTCGGGCCACATGACCATCTATCTCACCCGCAACAAAGGACCGATCTGGGAGCGGCCGTGGCCGAGCTGGAAGCTCATCCTCCCCTGCGAGACTACCCAGGTTCTGGGCACGCTGACCGTCGTCTATGGCTGGTTCATGGCGCCGACGGGCTGGCCGCTTGCGCTGATGGTCTGGGGCTATACGCTGATCACCTTCTTTGGAGCGAGCGCCGCGAAGCTCGCCGCCTACCGTCTCCTGGAGTATCGCTCTACCCGGCAGGCCCGGCATCTCGCTCGCGTCGAACTCGCCTTCGCCGGGCGCCCAATCGCTCCTGAATTTCAGTCAGCGCTGGCGGCCGCGATCGCCATCGCCGGCCTCGCGGCCGGGACTTATTGGCTCATGGAGCGGACGACGGCGCCGGGCGGATATGTCACTGAAGCCATTGATCGTGGCTCGGTGGTTCGAACCGTGAAGGCGAGAGGATTCGTGGAGGCGGCTGAAACCTTTCTCGTGACTCCAAGCGTTTCGGGCGCCATCGAAGCCATTTATTGCGACGTCGACATGCAAGTCAAAAAAGGCCAGACATGCGCCCGAATTGATCCGACAAGATTCGAAGAAGCGGTTGCGCGCGCAAAGGCTGAAGTCGCAATAACGCAGGCGCGACTTCAAGAGGATCGTGTCGCCCTCTCAAAAGCGAAGCTCGTTTTGGAGAGAGATCGAAGGCGGCGGGGTCGGCGTCGCATTTCGAATGACGAACTTAGCGATCACAAGCTGGCGTATGATTCTGCGAATGCGAAAATTGCCCTCGACGAAGCCGCCATCACGCAAAATCAAGCTTCCTTGAATGCCGCGCAAACCGACCTCACCAGCGTCGATATCATTACGCCCGCACCGGGAACCATTGTCTCTCGCCACATCGCGCTAGGGCAAATCGTCGCCCCGATAGCGGAAGCGCCCGCCCTCTTCACAATCGCCGGCGACATGGCGCGGATGAGGGTCGTCGCTCGTGTCGCCGAGCAGGATGCGGGCGAGATCAAGCCCGGCGACAAAGCGACGCTGACATTGGATCGTCTCCCCGATCGTTCCTTCAAATCGGCGGTCGTCGAGGTCCGGTTGAAGCAAACGATGCAATATGCGGCGACCTACGAGGCGTTGCTTCGAACCGACGGTTCGCAATTGGCGCTGAAGCCCGGCATGGCGGCCACGATCCAAATCATTACGACGCGACGCGACGACGTGCTGCGCATCCCCGACGCCGCGCTTGGATTTCAGCCGAAGGGCGTTGCGGCGCCTTCGCCTGGCGCGGGGGAAAGCCTGCTGTGGATCCTGCGCGACGGAAGACCGGCGCCAGTGCTTGTGACGCTTGGACTGAATGACGGCAAATACTCAGAAGTCCTGAGCGGCGAGTTGAGAACTGGCGATCGCGTTATCGTCGCCGGACATTGACCTCCAAGCAACCCTGCCGGGTCGGGGTATGATGCTCGGGTATTCCGTCGGTTTTCTCGTTCGACGTTCTAACGTGTATCAGCCTTTACTCGATCGAACCGACATCCCCCGGTTTAGCGATGAGGTTCAATATACGACGCTGTCCGGCGCCGATCTTCTTCTTCATCGCCAACGTCTCCTTGAAACCTTCGCTGCGCTCGAACGCCGCTTTGGCCTCGCGACCCCGTACACGGCCGATAGCGCGACCTTCACAGGAGCGCGACATTTGTGTCCAGCGCTTCACGACTCGCGCGGCGCGACAGGCCAGCGGGCGGATTAGCTGTTGCTCTTGAGGAGGAGGGTTAGGCAAGATGGATGCTGCCGTATTGCGTCTGAGGGCGCCGGCTTCCAGTGAGCGGACGACGACATGGACAACACTACTTCGGACCTGCGCGCGCCAAGCGCGAACAATGGATTCCTTTCCTTATTGAAGACGATGGCGAGCCTGTTGCGACTATCCCACCAGCGCTCGGCGTTAACCTCGCTCGTCGTTGGTCTCGTAGGAGTTATCGCCGCAACCGCCTATGCACAGATCAAGCTCAACGCCTGGAATCAGCCATTCTATGACGCGATCGAGAGAAAGGATTTGGCGACCTTTTTCAATCAGCTCGGCGTTTATGCGGTAATTGCCGGCTCTTTGCTGATCCTGAATGTCTCGCAGACTTGGCTCAATCAGACGCTGAGAATGAAATTGCGAGAAGGTTTGACGCGCGATCTATTCGAGCAATGGCTCATACCAAGGCGCGCCTTTCTCCTCGCCGGCGCCAGCGAACTTGGCGAACATCCAGACCAACGCGTTCACGAGGATGCCCGTCATCTTGCAGATCTTTCAACCGATCTCGGCATCGGGCTCTTCCAGGCTTCCCTCCTTGTCGCAAGCTTTATCGGGGTTGTGTGGAATCTTTCGACGGGCGTGACGTTCCAGTTGGGCGAACGAAATTTCGCCATTCCCGGCTATATGGTATGGG
>JBFXJV010000345.1:0-3986 GCA_050174515.1 Methylocystis sp. | reverse complement strand
CTGCTGCTGACGCGTCTGGCGGGCACGATTGATCTTCGCTCAATCGGCTCGGGCAATATTGGCGCGACAAACGTTCTGCGCACCGGCCGGAAGGATTTGGCGGCGGCGACGCTGCTGCTCGACGGGCTGAAGGGAACGGCGGCGGCGCTTATCGGCGCATCGCTGACCCCTGAAGGCGGCATGATCGCCGGGCTCGCCGCCTTTGTCGGCCATGTCGCGCCGGTCTGGCTGCGGTTCAGAGGCGGCAAGGGCGTCGCCACATTTCTCGGCGTGCTGTTTGGCCTCAGCTGGCCGACCGCGTTGATTTTCTGCGTCGTCTGGCTGACGGCTGCGGCGCTGTCGCGTTACTCTTCCGTTAGCGCGCTGACCGCGAGCGCCGCGGCCCCGCTGGCTCTGTTCATATTTGGCCACAGCGGCGAAGCCTTTGTCGTCGCGATCATGACGGCGATCGTCTACTACAGGCACCGAGACAATATCGTCCGCTTGCGCGCCGGCTCCGAAACGCGGATCGGACAAAAGGCGTGAGCGAGGCCTCGCCAGAAGGCCGGTTGAGCGAGGCGCAGCTCGTCGACTGGCTCAGGCTCATTCGCAGCGAGAACATCGGGCCGCGGACCTTCAGACAACTCATCAATCGTTTTGGCGGCGCGGGCGCGGCGCTGGACGCGCTGCCGTCATTGGCGGCGCGCTCCTTGCGCGGGCGGACGATCCGCATCGCCACGCGCGAGGAGGCGCTGCGCGAGATCGAGGCGGCGCGCGCGCTTGGCGTGCGCTTCGTCACCACCGTCGATCCAGACTATCCGCCGCTGCTCAAGGAAATCGCCGACGCGCCGCCGCTGATCGCCTTGCGCGGCGCGTCATGGGCCGCTCAGCGCGACGGCGTCGCCATCGTCGGTTCGCGCAACGCTTCGGCGGCGGGTCTTGCTTTCACTGAGCGGCTCGCCCGCAGTCTCGCGCTCGAGAATTACGTCATCGTTTCCGGTCTTGCGCGCGGCATCGACGCCGTCGCCCATCGCGCCGCGCTCGAAACCGGAACGATCGCCGTTCTAGCCGGTGGCCATGCGCGCCCCTATCCCGCCGAACATGCGCGTCTCGCGGACGAGATCGCCGAACGGGGGTTGATCGTCTCCGAAATGCCCATCGAATGGGAGCCGCGCGGCCGCGATTTTCCGCGTCGAAATCGCATCATTTCGGGGCTGAGCCGCGGAACGATCGTCGTCGAGGCGGCGCGCCGTTCGGGGTCTTTGATCACGGCGCGTTTCGCCAATGAGCAAGGGCGAGAGGTCTTCGCCGTTCCCAGTTCGCCGCTCGATCCGCGCGCGGAAGGCGTCAATGATCTCATTCGCCAGGGCGCGACCCTATGTGCTCGGCCAGAGGACGTGATCTCGGTCCTTGCAGAAAACGCCGGCGCGCCGGCGCGCAAGAATCTCTTCGACGACCATGCGCTCCAAGGAGAGGAAACGCTTATCGACGAACTCGACCTTTTCTCCCCCCTCGACGAGTCGGCGTTCGAGGAGAGGACCGCGCCAACGCGATTCTCGGCGCCCGGACCGGCGGCGGAATGCGGCGCCGATCTCGACGCGCGCGGGCAGAGCGAGCAGCGGCTGCGACCCGATGCGCATGAAGTCGTCGTTTCGCTGCTGGGGCCTGCGCCCGTTTTGGTCGACGATCTCATCCGCGTCGCCGGACTGACGGCGCGCGAGGTCCAGGGCGTGCTGGTGGAACTGGATGTCGAGGGACGGTTGCAGCGCCATGGCGCCAACCGCGTTTCCCTTGTATACAATCAAAAGTTGTGAACTAGGCGGATCGATCGATCGAATAGCCGCCAAGCTCGCGCGCCCGCATATCCGCCTCGGCGCGCGCCAGACTGAGGAAATAGCAGAGCATGGGCATGTCGCAGCGACTGGCAAGCTTCGCCATTTCATCCGTCATATCAGCGATATAACACGCGATTGACGCTGCTTCCTCATTGGCTTTTGCGTTCTCCGCAGTCGTTCCGGGGGGCTCCTCGGGGTCGGTCTTGGACGAATCCGGCGGGGACATCGTCATCGCTCTCCACGGGCCACGGGGCGGTCATGAGTCGGTTAAGCACTGGACTTTCTTGCATTTTTGTTCCATCCCACCTAACCCATGTCAAGGCTAAAATTCTATCACAAGTTGTAATTAATCCGGCAAGGCCACGCTAGAGCCATTTTAAACGGTCAAGCGCGCCCTGGAGGATATAAGCGGCGGCCATTCGGTCCACCACTTCCGCGCGCTTGGCGCGGGAGGCGTCTTGCGCAATGAGTTCGCGGGTCACGGCTGCGGTCGACAGGCGCTCGTCCCAGAACGCGAACGGAAGCGACGCGGTTTTCGAAAGATTGCGCATAAAGGCGCGCGTCGCCTGGGCGCGCGGCCCCTCCGTGCCGTCCATATTGAGCGGAAGACCGACGATGAGCGCGCAGACCTCGAAATCGGCCGCGCGCTTGAGAAGGCTGGCGGCGTCCTGGGAGAATTTTGCTCGCGCGATCGTATCGAGCGGCGAGGCGAGCCGCCGTTCAACGTCGGAAAGCGCCAGGCCGATGGTTTTGGTCCCGAGATCGAGGCCCATCAGCCGGCCTTTCGGCGGCAAAAGCGCCGCCAAATCCTCCAGGCTTGTCGCGCGCATGGTCACCGCGCCTCCGCTATCACGCCGCCATCGCTCTTCAAACCGAAGGGGTTGAGCGCTTCCCCTTTTTGAGCCTGCGACAGGCCGCCATCATTGCGCCGCGATAGGCCAGGCGCTATAGCGCCCCGTCGAGACCTTTCTTGCGGAGCCCTAATGTCCGTTGATTCCGCGACCGTCCGCCGGATCGCCCATCTTTCGCGCATTGCCATCGACGATAGCGAGGTCGAGCGCCTGCGCGGCGAACTCAACGCCATTCTCGCTTTCGTCGAGACATTGAGCGAGGTCGACATTGACGGGGTCGAACCATTGACCTCCGCTCTGCCGATGCAAATGAAAAAGCGCGCCGACGTTGTGACCGACGGCGGAATCCCTGACGACATTCTCGCCAATGCGCCGCTGTGCGAAGATCATTATTTCGTCGTGCCCAAGGTCATCGAATAGCGTTTTCGACGCAGTCGTTGTGTATGCGGCAGCCTCAAAAATAAAGGGACAGATGTCCGATCCCACGCATCTCTCACTGGCCGAGGCGCGCGACGCTCTCAAATCGAAACGGTTCTCCGCCGTTGAGCTGACACAGGCGCATCTCGAAGCGATCGAGAAATCGCGCGCGCTGAATTGCTTCATTACGGAGACCCCGGAACTTGCGCTTTCCCAGGCGCGCCAAAGCGACGCGCGCATTGCTCGGGGCGATGCGCGCCCGCTCGAGGGCCTGCCGCTCGGCATAAAGGATCTCTATTGCTCGAAAGGCGTGCGCACGACGGCGGCGAGTCGCATTCTCGACGACTTCACGCCTACCTATGAATCGACCGTCTCGGCCAATCTGCTGCGCGACGGCGCGGCGACTCTGGGCAAGCTCAATCTCGATGAATTCGCGATGGGTTCGTCGAATGAGACGAGCGCGTTCGGCCCCGTCGTTTCGCCCTGGCGACGCGCCGGCGATCCCGACGCGAAGATTGTGCCGGGAGGTTCGTCGGGCGGCTCCTCTGCGGCGGTGGCTGCGCATCTTTGCCTCGGCGCCACCGCGACCGACACGGGCGGTTCGATCCGTCAACCCGCCGCCTTCACTGGGACTGTTGGCGTCAAGCCGACCTATGGCCGCTGCTCGCGGTGGGGCATTGTCGCTTTCGCCTCTTCGCTCGATCAGGCGGGTCCGATTACGCGCACCGTGCGCGACGCCGCGATCATGCTCGGGTCGATGGCGGGTCATGATCCGAAAGACACGACCAGCGTCGACGCGCCCGTTCCGGATTATGAAGCCGCCGTCGGCGCGTCGGTGAAAGGACGCCGCATCGGCGTGCCGAAGGAATATCGCATCGACGGCATGTCAGCGGAAATCGCCGCC
>JBFXJV010000344.1:0-3999 GCA_050174515.1 Methylocystis sp. | reverse complement strand
CGAGGACTATTACGCGCGGCTGGGCTTCGCCCGCGTGCCGCGGGGCAAAATCACGATGCCGGGGCCGGTTGATCCCGACCGCCTGCTCTATTGCGAACTCCGCCCCGGCGCGCTTGCCGAGACGAACGGCCGGATGCGGCGACTGTGACGCCGCGCGCGCAACCCATCGTCGAGAAATATGACGCGCTCGTCGCGCAGGGCGCGCTGGAGCGCGATGCGTCGCAGCGCGACACGGTCGTGAAGCTTCAGGCGCTCGCCGACGCGCTTTGCGGCCGCCGGCCGATCAGCACCCGTGTGACGCGAGCGCTCCTTGCGAATTTTCGCCGTCGCGGCCAGCGCCCGAGCGGGCTTTATCTCTGGGGACAGGTCGGACGCGGCAAGACTTTCCTGATGAATCTGTTCTTCAACGAGCTTTCGGTCGAGAGGAAACGACGCGCGCACTTCCATGCCTTTATGGCGGACGTGCACGACCGGCTGCATCGGCTGCGTCGAAACCCGCGTGGCGGCGACGCCGATCCCGTGACCTGCGTCGCTCGCGAGGTCGCGCAGGAAGCGCGCGTGCTCTGCTTCGACGAATTCGCGGTGAACGACATCGCCGACGCCACAATACTGGCGCGGCTGTTTTCTTCTCTGCTGGCGTCGGGCGTGGTCATTGTCGCCACGTCCAACGTCGAGCCTTCGCAGCTCTATGAAGGCGGCCGCAACCGCGATCTCTTCCTGCCCTTCATCGCCCTGCTGCAAGAACGCATGGACATTGTGCGTCTTGAAGCGTCGGGCGACTATCGGCGGCGGCGCGAAAATCTGGGTCAGGTCTATTTCACCCCCGCCGACTCGCGTGCAAGAGCGGCGATCGATGCGCTCTATGTGACGCTCGCCGACGGCGCCGCAGAGAGCGCCGCGGCAATCGACGTCAGGCGACGACGCATCGAAATTCCTCGGGCGGCGGGCCGCGTCGCGCGCTTCAGCTTCTCGGCGCTCTGCGGTCAGCCCCTGTCGGCGACGGACTATATGGCGCTCGCCGAGAAATTCGACGCGGTGATCCTCGAAGAGGTTCCGATTCTCGCGCCCGAACAGCGCAACGAAGCGCGCCGCTTGATTACGCTCATCGACATTCTTTATGAGGCGCGCGTTCTGCTGATCGTTTCCGCCGCCGACGAGCCTTTCGACCTCTATCAGGCCGACTTCGGCGCGGAGGCGCGCGAATTCGAACGCGCCGCGTCCCGCCTGATCGAAATGCGGGGAAAGGACTATGTCCAAGCCCGCGCGCCGATCATGGCTTCGACATGCACTCCTTGATGTCGCTTTCCCGCTTCATTTGCGCGAAACGGTCGACGCAATAGCGTTCGAGATCGGCGCGTTTCGAAGGATCATTAGCCGCTGCGCGGATGTTCATCGCGCCGTCGAGCAGCTCCTTTTGCGCGGCATGCACTTGACGAGGCGGCAATTGTCCCGAACAGGCCTCATAGCGCTTGAGCAGCGCGTCGCACTGCGGGACGCCGGTGAGATCGACCGCGAGCGCCGGCGCTGCGACGAACAGGAAAGCGAAAGAAAGACGATAGGTCACTTGTGCGGGATCCTCCGGCTTGAGCGCGCTGCGAAAAGTGGAATCCGCTTTTTCGCGTAAAGCGCGCTCAAATAATTTGGAATTGATCACGCTGCATTTGGGCGATACCGCCCAAATGCAGCGTGATCCATGACCCGCGGCCTATAGCACTTTCCTCGGTTACGACGCATCAAAAGACGAGAGCGGCGGGCCTTTCCTAGGACCCGCCGCTCCAATCTCCAGCATCGTTGTCTCGCGGACGCCGGAGGGTTCTGGCGTCGAAGCTCACAACCTGGCCAGATATCGCGTGGGATCGACCGGCGTCGAGCCCTTGCGCAGCTCGAAGTGCAGCTGCGGCGAACCGACATTGCCCGACTGGCCGGATTTGGCGATCGTCTGGCCGCGCTTGACCTGATCGCCGCGCTTTACATCGAGCGCTCCGTTATGGGCATAGGCGGAGACGAAGCCGTTCGGATGGCGAATCAGCACAAGATTGCCATAGCCCTTGAGCTCGTTGCCGGCATAGGCGACGACACCGCCTTCGACCGCCTTGACCTGAGTGCCTTCGGGCACCGCAATGTTGATCCCGTCATTGCCGCCGGTCGAGAAGCCCTGAATGATGCGACCGCGCGCCGGCCACCGAAATTCTGGACGGCCATCGTCGGAAGCGATGGCTTTCGACTCCTTCGCAGCGGGAATTGAGGCGGTCGCAGTCGAATCGACCTTGCGGGCGCTTGCCGGCGCAGCGGGCGCATTCGGCGCGGGCGTGGCTGGCGGCGCGCCACGCGCGATGCGCTCGGTCTTGACGACGCGCGCCGGCGTTGCGGCGGCGCTGCGCGGCTCGGCCTTCGCCGCGGTCTTTTCTTGACCGGATTTGACGGCCGCCTTCGAGTCGGCAAGCTTACCCTTGGTCGGCGCAGTTTGGGTTTTGCGCGCAGACTTCGCCGTCGCCTCAGCTTTGGCGGCGCCGGTTCTTGGCGCCGGCGCAGCGGCGGAGGCGGTTTTCGCCGGAGAGGCAGGCGCACGCGCCGCGACGGCGGGGGCGCCGCCGGCGCGATAGACCGGAATCACCAGACGCGAGCCCGGCCGAACCTGTGACGCGGCATTGAAGCCGTTCGTGCGCAGCAGGGCGTCGGGCGGCACGCCGTAGCGGGTGGCGATAACTCCAGCCGTCTCGCCCTGGGCGACAACGACCGGCGTTCCGCCTTCGGCGCTCCAGTGGCCAGAGCCCGAAGCGGCTGCGACTCGCCCCGGCGACGGCGGAGCGGCGGGCGCGGCGTTCCGGGCGGTTGAAGCGGGACCATTGGCGGAAGGAGCCGGAAGCGGCCGGGATTCCACCGCGTTCGACGGCGCGCTGACGATCGCGCCGACTGGCGCGCGGTCGACGCCCTGCGCCGCGGTCCTGGTCGAGCCTGTGAAGGGATCGGAAAAGGGATCGCCCGCGAAACGCGAAGCATCTGAGCAGCCGGCGGCAAGGGCGGCGACGCCTGCGACCGCCAACAACCGCACTGCGGCGCGTGAATATGCAAATGGACGCTTGATAGCCATGACGCGACCCACCCGAACGCAACATTGAACGATCTATTGGTTACAGGGCGGCGGTTAAGGAGGCGTTTAAGATGAACGCGAAACGACGTCGACTATGAAAATTTTCAGTATTCGGATGGGAATTCAGAGCGCCTGGGCCAGTCCGGGTATGGCCGAGCCCAGACGGCACGGGCCTAAATCGGTCTCCCGCAGTTCGCCGTCCTCATTGAGATCAAGCTTGATCAATCTTTCCTTGGCGCGCGCGCCGGCCATCGCATGCGCTCTGCGGGCGAAGAGCATGAGCCCGCCCGGCGCGAGCAATTGGATCAGCGCCGCCGGCGCGGCGCCGACGGAAGCCTGCACGATGATCCGATCGAAACGCCCCAGATCGTCAGGAGGGTCGAGACCGTCGGCATAGATGGCCTTGGCGTTGGCCGCGCCATGGGCGGCCAATCGGCGCGAGGCTTCGATCGCGAGCGTCTCGAAGCGTTCGAGACTGACGACCTCGCGCCCGAGCTGCGCCAACGCCGCCGCGCCATAGCCGGAGCCCGCCCCGACCTCCAGCACCCGATGGCCGCGGCCGGTCTTCAGCGCCTCGAGCCTTCGGGCGAGTTCGACCGGGCGCGACATGGTCTGGCCGCAGCCGATCGGCAGCGAGAGATTGCGATTGGCGAGATCACGGAAACGATAGGGCGCGAAGGCCTCGCGCGGCGTCGCCTCCATCGCGCGCAGGACCGAAAGATCGCGCACGCCCCCCTGGCGCAGCGTCAGCAGCAGCGCCGCGCGCGCCTCGAATTCGGCCGCGTTCTGCGCGCCGCGTTCGTCCGTCATTTCTCGCCCTCGAAGGCCGCCGCCAGCCGCGTCACCGTCGGGTGATCGGTGAAATCGAGCTGCAGCGGCGTGATCGAGATTTTCTTTTCCTCGAGCGC
>JBFXJV010000343.1:0-4011 GCA_050174515.1 Methylocystis sp. | reverse complement strand
CACAATCCGATCCGCTGCGAGGTGGCCCGCGCCGCGACGACGGCGTCCACCATACGGCAGGCGCTCGTCGCCTCGCGCGGCCATGCCGACAAGCGCGAGACGCTGCGCAATCTCGTCCGCGGCGCCGAAAACCTCAAGAACGCGATCATCTTCTGCAACCGCAAGCGCGACGTTGCGATCCTTCACCGGTCCCTGGTCAAGCACGGCTTTTCCGCCGGCGCGCTGCATGGCGACATGGATCAGCTGGCGCGGATGGCGTCGCTCGACGCCTTCAAGAATGGCGACGTTTCGCTGCTCGTATGTTCGGACGTAGCGGCGCGCGGCCTCGATATTCCGGACGTGAGCCATGTGTTCAATTTCGACGTCCCGACTCATAGCGAAGATTACGTGCACCGAATCGGCCGCACCGGCCGCGCGGGACGTTCAGGCGTGGCCCTGACGATCGTCACCGAGGACGACATGAAATATGTCGATCAGATTCAGAGCCTGATCGGCAAGGCGATCGACTGGGAGGGGCCGGGCTTCGACGCTCTGCCGCCGCCGATGGAGACGAGCCGCCCGCAAGAGCGCCGCGGCGAGCGCGGCGAGCGCCCCTCGCGGTCGTCGCGCGGACGCAGGCCGGCCGCCGCCGAACGCGAAGCGCCGGTCAGCATTGGCCGGCCGCGCGGCGCCCGTTCGAAGCCTGAAGAGGAAAGATTCCGGTCTCCAGCCTGTGCGACGCAGAGCGAGCGCCGGGAGCGCCGGCCGCGTCGTCACGAGGACGACGGGCCGCCGGTCGTCGGGCTCGGCGACCACGTGCCATCCTTCCTCCTGCGCCCGGTGGCGCTGAAACCGGCCAAGGTCGGCGAGGAATAGTTTTCGAGGACGGTTTTCGCCGCGCGCCCTGCGCCGGGCTTACGCCTCGAACGGATCCAACGCCGCGCGAATCTTCTCCGCCTGTTCGGCGAGCCTGGCGTCGTCCGCCATGGTGCCCGGCGGTCGCAAGGCGACGCCCTCCCAGCGCGGCAGCAGGTGGAAATGCAGGTGATAGATCACCTGGCCGCCGGCGCTTTCGTTGAATTGATGCAAGGTCAGGCCATCGGCGGCGAAGGCCTTCTCGATCGCTTTCGCGACATGCTGCACGCGCTTCATCAATTTGCCGAGCGTTTCCGGCGACACGTCGAGCAGTCCGCGCGCGCCCTCCTTAGGGATCACCAGAACATGGCCTTCCGCGCGCGGCATGATGTCCATGAACGCCAAGGCGACGTCATCCTCAAAGACCTTATGCGCGGGGATTTCGCCACGCAGAATCTTGCCGAAAATGTTGTTCGGATCATAGGCGACGGCCATGGGCGGTTCCCTTCGAGCGACTGCTCCTCAATCTCGTTTTGGCCGTTCCGACGTGCGCTTGCGTCTCAACTGACGCCGCTCATGGCGCGAACGAATAGTCGCCGGGCGGCGACGGTCCCGTTCCCGCTGTAGAAGGCTGGCAAGAAAAGCAATTGCCTTTGCGGCCTGTCAATCCCCAAAGGCGAAGGCGCGAATATTGGTGATGCGGAATTCGCTGGCGGGATAGACGCCGAGAATCTCTACCTCCTTGGAGAAGAACTGCAGTTCTTCGAGGGCGCGCGCCATCGCGGGCTGTTCGGGATGTCCGTCGGCGTCGGCGAGAAAGCGCGTCGCGGCGAATTCGCCGTCGACCATGTAGCTTTCAAGCTTCGTCATATTGACGCCATTCGTGGCGAAGCCGCCGAGCGCCTTGTAGAGCGCGGCCGGCACGTTGCGCACGCGAAAGATGAAGGTGGTGATGGTCTGGCCGGCGTTCGGCGTCGCCCATTCCCTCGTCTTCGACAGCACGATGAAGCGCGTGGTGTTATGCGCTTCGTCTTCGATATTCTCGGCCAGTACGTCGAGATCATAGATTTCGGCGGCGAGCCGCGGCGCGATCGCCGCCTTGGTCGAATCGCCCCATTCTGCGACTTCGCGCGCGGCGCCGGCGGTGTCGCCCGCGGTATGAGCCTCGAGTCCGAAGTTGCGAATGGCGCGGCGGCACTGGCCGAGCGCATGGACATGGCTGTAGACGCTCTTGAGCCCCTGCCGCGTCGCGCCCTTAGGCGCCATCAAATGAAAATGGATCGGCAGAAAGCGCTCGCCGACGATATGCAGGCCGGAATGCGGCAGGAAATGATGGATGTCCGCCACCCGTCCGGCGATCGAATTTTCGATCGGGATCATGCCGAGCGCGGCGCGCCCTTCCGTCACCGACGCGAAGGCGTCCTCGAAGCTCGCGCAGGGGAGAGGCGTCAGATGCGGATAGGCCTCACGGCAGATGAGGTCGGAATTCGCGCCGGGCTCTCCCTGATAGGCGATATATTGCGTCACTTTGCGTCCTGTTCGCGCGCTGCGGCGCGCAGCGCGTTCAAATCGCGTTCCGTATCCACCGATGGGGCGGCTTTGTCCAGCAGCGCGGCGTCGATGCGCATGCCGGCTTCGAGCGCGCGGAGCTGTTCGAGCCGTTCGCGCAGTTCGAGCGGGGAGGGCGGCAGCGAGACGAAACGCTCGAGCGCCGCGCGGCGAAAGGCATAGACGCCGATGTGCTTCAGGCGCGGTCCTTCGCCAAAAGGCGCGGCCGCCCTGGTGAAGTAGAGCGCGCGCAGCCGATGGGAGTTCAGCGACGCAGCGACGAGCTTCGCCACGTTGGGATCGTCTGTTTCTTGCGGGCGCGCCGGGCAGGCGAGCGTGCCGATGTCGACGCCAGGGTCATCGAGAAGGGCGAGCGCCGCCTCCAGCGCGCCGTCAGGCAGGAAGGGCTGGTCGCCTTGCAGATTGACGACGGCGCCATGACGCCGTTGCGGGTCGAGCGTACGTACTGCCTCGCCGAGGCGATCGCTGCCGCAGACATGTGAGTCGCGGGTGAGCACGGCCTGTCCGCCGACATTCTCTATCGCGCGCGCGATTTCCGGCGCGTCGGTCGCGACCACGACAGGTCCGATTGCTGCGGCGCAAGCCCGCTCCCAGACGTGGACGATCATCGGCCGGCCGTCGATTTCGGCGAGCGCCTTGCCGGGCAGACGCGTCGAGCCTAAACGCGCCGGAATGACGACGATCGGCGCGAGCGCCGGCATGGCGGCGTCAGTAGGCGTTGTTATCCTCGGCCATCCAGCCCTTTTCGCTCTTCACGAAATGCAGCGTGCCTTCGCTGGTATGCACTTCGCTCTTGGCGAAGGTCCGGTCGTCGTCGAGGCCGAGATAGGCGCATTTTCCGCGTTCGCGCTCATCGGCGCACTTTGCTTCGAAGCCTTCGGGGAACTGAATTTCAGCCTCATACATCAATTCGTAAGCGTCAATGTTTTCGCGCTTTACTTCGCGGCCCTGCACCTTCTTGAAAGAGACGAGTTTCGCCTCAACGCCATTCTTTTCGAGAAGACTGCGCAAGACCTTCGCGCCGGTGGCGTCGCCGGGCATATGCTCGCCGCAAGCGGAAAGCGTCAAGGCGACCGACAGGCCGGCCGCAAGGCCGAGAACAAAGCGAAATCCAGATGCCATCTACTCCTCCCGCGCGGCGCTCGTTGCAGTGCGTTATTATTTGTTATGCTGGCGCGCAAACGCTTCACAAGTTCCTAGCTGTGAAAATTCATATCAGATAGTTGCATTTTTGTGCAGCCGGAGTAACGTGACTAAGCCAAATGAGTTGCGCGTCTGGCGGCGTCGAAGGGCCTGGAAAGAAGACCCATGACGCGCGTAAGCGTTCGATGCGTATTCGGCACAACTTTGAATACCCTGCGGAGTGCTCAGGTCCGCCGCATCTCCTGGGTCCGCGGGGTTGGCCGACTGGCGGTGGTTGGAGTGGCCTCCTTGAAGCCATCGTCAGTCGGCCGCCTTGCCTCGAAGCGGTCGCTCTTCCAGCCAAAAATTCTCTGAAGCGAGCCGAAAAAATTCGCAAAAGCGCGGCCGTGGCCGCGCTCGCATCGCCCGATCGGATGTGACGAAAGCTTGACGCGCCTGTTCGCGCTTACTTGATCTTGGTTTCTT
>JBFXJV010000342.1:0-4011 GCA_050174515.1 Methylocystis sp. | reverse complement strand
AAAATGGCGTGCGCGGCGTCGGCGACGATCTCCGGCTTTCGCGATCGGCGCAGCATTTCCTCGCCGCCGAGCAGATTGCCGACCGCAGCGGTCGCGATCGCCGTCTCTGGCCACAACGAATTGACGGCGACGCCGTCGCTTTCCACATCCCTCGCGAGCCCCAGCGTCAACAGGCTCATCTCATATTTCGACATTGTGTAGGCGAGATTGGGAGCGAACCACTTCGGATTTAAGTCGAGCGGCGGCGACAGGGTGAGTATATGGGGATTGGCGGATTTGCGCAGATGCGGCAGCGCCGCCTTGCAGCATAGATAGGTTCCACGCACGTTGATCTGATGCATCAGATCGAAGCGCTTCATCTCGAGCGCGTCGATGCCGCGCAGATCGATGGCGCTGGCGTTATTGACGAGAATGTCGATCCCGCCGAAGCAGGAAGCGGCCTGACCGACCGCCGCCTCCACCTGATCGTCGAAGCGAATGTCGCAGGCCACGGCAAGCGCCTGTCCGCCCGCCGCTTCGATCTCCGCCGCAGCGGTATAGATCGTGCCCGGTATCCTCGGATTTTCCGTCACGCTTTTTGCGGCGACGACGATATTCGCGCCGTCGCGCGCCGCGCGTAGCGCGATGGCGAGGCCGATGCCGCGGCTGGCGCCGGTGATGAAGAGCGTCTTGCCGGCAAGCGAGCGCGACATCGGGGGCGTCATGGCGCGCTCGCGCCGTTCATCGTCTTAGAGGAAGCGCGTTGAGTCACGCAGCGACCTGCGCCGGATAGCCTGCTTCGGTGATCGCATCGGCGAGCGCCTGCGCGTCCCTCGGCGCGGGGGTCACATCGACCTTGCCGGTCGCGAGGTCGACTTTGACGTCGGCGTTCGGCTCGACCGCCTGCACCGCCTTGGTGACGTGTTTCACGCACATGTTGCAGGTCATGTCCTTGACGTTGAATGTCGTCATTGCTTCCTCCTTGATTGGTTTTTCAGCCGCTTCCGTCTCGATCGGCGCCGGCTCCGCCTTACTCTCGTCGCCCGCGACGACCGGCGGCTTGAAGTGGCGCAGACGCAGCGCATTGGTGAGCACAAAGACGCTGGACAGCGCCATCGCCGCCGCGCCGAACATCGGCGAGAGCAGCATGCCGTTTATTGGATAGAGCGCGCCAGCAGCGACGGGGATGAGCAGCACATTATAGCCGAAGGCCCAGAACAGATTCTGTTTAATGTTGCGCATTGTCGCGTGCGAAATGGCGAGCGCCGCCGGCACTTTGGCGAGATCGCCCGACATCAGCACGACGTCGGCGGCTTCGATTGCGATGTCGGTCCCGGTGCCGATCGCGATGCCGGCGTCGGCGGCGGCGAGCGCCGGCGCATCATTCACGCCGTCGCCGACGAAAGCTATTTTGTCGGCTTCACGCAGACGTTCGAGCGTCGCGACCTTGCCATCGGGAAGAACGCCGGCGACGACTTCGTCGATTCCGAGTCTTCTAGCGATGGCGTTCGCCGTGCGCGCGTCGTCGCCGGTGATCATCGCGGTCTTCACCCCGATCGAATGGATCGCGTCGATCGCGGCCCGGCTTGTCGGCTTCAGATCGTCGGCGACGGAGAGTATGGCGCCGAGCTTGCCGTCGACCGCGAGGTAAAGCGGCGTCTTGCCGTCCTCGGCGAGCCTCTGGGCGTCCTGCGCGAAGGGCGTGGCGTCGACGCCAAGCGACGCCATGAAGCGCTCGGCGCCGATGGCGACGGTCTTGCCGTCGATGCTTCCGGTAACGCCCATGCCGGCGACGGACTTGAAATCGCTTAATGGCGAAAGAGAGAGGCCCGCGGCCTTCGCGGCGGCGACCAGAGCGGCGCCCACAGGATGTTCCGACTGCGCCTCGACGCTGGCCGCGAGACGCAGCAGCTCCGTCTCCTTCTTGCCGCTCATCGCGACGAGATCGGTGAGGCGCGGCTTGCCATGGGTGAGCGTGCCGGTCTTGTCGAAAGCGATAAGCGTCACGTCGCGCAGCGTTTGCAGCGCCTCGCCCTTGCGGAACAACACGCCGAGCTCCGCCGCGCGGCCGGTGCCGGTCATGATCGCCGCCGGAGTCGCCAGTCCCATGGCGCAAGGGCAAGCGATGATCAGCACCGCGACCGCGTTGACCAGCGCATAAGTGAGGCGCGGCTCCGGCCCGATCAGCATCCAGACGACGAAGGTCAGCGCCGCGACGGCGAAGACAGCGGGGACAAACACGGCGGTGACGCGATCGACGATCGCCTGGATCGGCAGTTTCGCGCCCTGCGCCTGCTCGACCATGCGGATGATTCCGGCAAGCGTCGTGTCCGCGCCGACCCGAGTCGCGCGAAACGAGAAGGCGCCGGAGCCGTTGACGGTCGCTCCGGTGACCGCAGCGCCCGGCCGCTTGGCGACCGGCGCCGGTTCGCCGGTCACCATCGACTCGTCGACGTGGGACGAGCCTTGCGTGACCACGCCGTCGGTCGGGATGCGCTCGCCCGGCCGCACCAGAACAATGTCGCCGACGCGCACGTCGTCGATATCGACGTCGACGCTCGCCCCATCGCGTTCAACGCGGGCGGTCTTCGGTTGAAGCTTCGCCAGCGCCCGGATCGCTTCCGACGTGCGGCCTTTGGCGCGCGCTTCGAGATAGCGGCCAAACAGGATCAAAGTGACGATGACGACCGCCGCTTCATAATAGACATGCGCCGAGCCCGCCGGCAGGACGTTGGGCGCGAATGTCGCGACGACGGAATAGAGATAGGCGCTGAGCGCGCCAGTGGCGACGAGCGCGTTCATGTCGGGCTGGCGCCGCAACAGGGACGGGATCCCCTTGAGGAAGAAAACCAGGCCGGGCCCGAACAGCACGACGCTCGTCAGCAGGAAGGAAATCTCCCGAATCCTCACCTCGCCGATCGTCGTCATGGCCCAGTGGTGGACGGCGGGGATGAGGTGGCCGCCCATTTCGACCGCGAAGATCGGCGCCGTCAGGATGGCGGCGACAGTCAGGCGGAAGCGCAGCGCGCGCATTTCCTCCTCGCGCCGCATCCGCTCGCGATCGGCGCCGCCCGAATCGCTCTCGATCTGTCGCGGCTCATAGCCAGCCTGCGAAATGGCGCGGCGCAGGCGATCGGTGAGACCAGGGCCGGCGAGGGCGCGCACGGTCGCACGTTCCGTCGCGAGATTGACTTTCGCCTCGATCACGCCCGGAACGGCGCTCAGCGCCTTTTCGACATGAGCGACGCAGGAGGCGCAGGTCATGCCGCCGACGCCGATCTCGATCGTCTCGACCACCGGCTCATAGCCCGCGTCCGAGACTGACTTCACGAGTTGCGTGAGACTGGCTCCCGGCGCCAGCGAAACCTCCGCCCGCTCAGTGGCGAGATTGACGCTGGCGGCCTCTACGCCCGGCGTATGGGCAAGCGCCTTTTCGACATGCGACACGCAAGACGCGCAGGTCATGCCTCGCACGGTGAAGTCGATGCGTTCGCCGCCCGGCAAAGGAGTTTGAGCGTTCATACTTGTGCCGCCTCGTTCATCACGCCCTCGCGCGTCAGTTTAGAGCCACCGCCGCGTGCGCGCCATATAGGACCGATAGTCGTCGCCAAATTTCTCAAGAAGATGCCGCTCTTCCGGCTCGATCGCGAGCTTTGTCAGTCCGAATGCGAGAACTGGCGTCAGCAGCAGCGTGAAGGGCGAGTTAAGGAACAGACCCAGTCCAAAGATCAAAGCGACATGAGATACATAGAGCGGATTGCGCGAAAAACGAAACGGCCCCTCCGTCACGAGAAAGGTCGCGGCGCGATGCGGCATGACCGTCGTTTCATGGCGCGAAAGAATGCGAAAGCACCAGACATCATTGGCGAGCGCCAGGACGACAATGACGGCGCCGGCGATCCGCGCCAAAGAGGGGGAAGCCTGATCGACGAGCGAAGCCTGCGTCGCGGCGTCGAGCGCGAGCCCGGCGGCGAGAATCATCGCCATGAGGATCGGCGGCCAGGGGGTGCGCGAAGGCGGCGCGTCGGCGCG
>JBFXJV010000341.1:0-4059 GCA_050174515.1 Methylocystis sp. | reverse complement strand
TACCAGCGCACCGCCCACAGGATCACATCACCCTGGAAATGGCGCCACTTGAAATCCGTCATCGTTCCGTCCGTCCAATCTCCGCCAAGCATGCTCAAGCTTCACGATTTTTGCAACAGAGCCCTTCGCAGATCTCCAGGCGCGTGGGTGCGGACGTAGTCAGCGCCATTGCCGATCGCGTGAAGTTCCGCCGCAAGGCTCGCTGGACCCAGATCCTTTACCTGGAATTTCCCGGCGGCGATGGTGACGCGGAAGCTTGCACCGGCCCTTGCGTCCGGTTGTACCGTCATCTTGAAGCCATCTGAGTTGACGCCGTTCACGGCTTTGGCGTTGGCGCTGTTGGGCGAGGAGGCGGGGATTCCCGCCGGTGCGCTTAACGTCATTTGTGGTGCGCCGGCGCCGATCGGCGAGGTTCTGCTTGCGGACCTCAGAGTTCGAAAATTTACGTTCACAGGCTCCACTAATGTGGGCAAAAGGCTGGCGGCGAGATGCATGGATCCGCTTAAGCGCGTTTCTCTGGAGCTTGGCGGTAACGCGCCATTTATTGTCTTTCATGACGCCGACTTAGAGAAGGCGGTGGCTGGCGCTGTTGCTTCGAAGTTTCGAAACGCGGGTCAAACGTGTGTTTGCGCCAATCGATTTGTAGTCCAGGGAAAGGTTTACGCAGAGTTTAGCGAGCGGCTCGCTGAGGCTGTGCGATCATTCAAGGTTGGCGACGGCTTCGGGGAAGAGGTCACTCAGGGACCGCTCATCAATGACTTGGCGGTCGACAAGGTGGCTCGCCATGTTGAAGACGCGCGCGCGCGAGGTGCGATTCTGCTCTTTGGAGGCGAACGTCATGCCGCGGGCAAGCAGTTCTTTCAACCGACTGTGCTCACAGAGGTGCCGCGAGACGCCTTGCTCTGCAGCGAGGAAACGTTTGGGCCTGTCGCGGGTCTTGTTCGTTTTGAGTCAGAACGTGAAGCGATTGAGTTAGCCAATGCATCGAGCGCGGGTCTTGCATCGTATCTCTTCACCAAAGACTTTGACCGTGCGCACCGTGTCTCAAATGCGCTCGACTACGGGATGGTTGGATTGAACACAGGGCTTATTTCGAGTGAGCTCGCGCCATTTGGGGGATGCAAAGAGTCCGGGATCGGCCGGGAGGGGTCGAAGTACGGCATGGCGGAGTTCGAAGAACTGAAAACGATCTGCGCCGAGTTCGGCGAAGCCACAACCCCATGAACTGCGGCCCACTCGGCAACATCTCCTCTAATCTTCAAACCGCAAAGCATGATAGCCGTCCCGGTCAGGCGGGCCGATGCTAAACCAGGCGGATATAAGGTCGACCCTGAATTCCAGGCGAGCGATCATCGAGCCCGTGGTGAAGTTGGTATTGTGCTGAGATTGCGCGCCCGGATGGGGCCGGCAAACTGGGTGAGTTGCGTGATCGGACGCGCAGAGCGCATTCTGGATAACGGTCAATGTTGGCTTTGCACTTGTGAGCCTGTCGCTTAGCGACGTTAAGCGGCATTTGCTGTTCAGTTGATCATATGTCGAAGTCACTTGTTGAAGCTGCGGGGCGAGTGCGTGATTGGTATGGAATAATCTATCCGCCGTTGCGCCACTGAGTTCGACGATTGTGTCATGGCCAACTTCAAAGGAGCGCAGCCCTGTCGGGTCCGCAAGCAGGTAATGCTGGCAGGTTGCGTGCTCAGTAGCCAATAGGACTGCGCTTGCGTCCGTCAGGGATGTTGCCTGCAGCAGTTTTCGAATGATGAATGCGACGGGGAGGCCCGGTCGCAACCTTGATAGTTCAGGAAGAGCGTTAACTGCTACCGCGAGGCCGCATTCGTTCACGCCCATTAGCCCAATCATGCCTGCGAGAGAAAAAACGAGGGCGTCGGGATTGCCGTCGGGCTCAGCGATGTGCAGCACGACCTGGTGGCCATCGGTCCACGCGCCGAGGTCCATATTCTGACCGATCCAGACCGGCGAGCCCGCCGAAGCAATCGCCAGCGTGCTGCATTTTTCGGGTTTTGTGAATCGAGTATTTTGCGATCGTCGATACTCCCATTCCTCGTCCATGAGCTGCGCCGCTAGCACGAGATCGAACGGGACATTAGCGCCGAGAGACGTTCCCCGTATCTCCTCGAGCAGATCGGGAGCGTCGTGCTCAATGCAAACAACTAGACCGGACTCGGCTAGAAACCGCCGCGCGTAGACGTCAGGATTGCCCACGCCGGCGGCCTGCAAACTTTTGAGCCAAGCGCCTAGCCACGATTTTATCGCGGCAGCGTGTGTGCGACCGTGCGCTAGACCTCGGGACTTCGGTTCGCCGGCGAGTGAAAAAACCTGCATCATTGGGCGGTGACCGTGCCCGTCGCCGTCGAGCCTGCCGCGCCAACGCTTTCTTTAAAATAGCGGCGAGCCAGAAAGAACGCGAAAGTCGATCCGAGTGCCGCGGCCACACACACGATGGAGAGTGCTTTGCCGATCATGTCGATCCCTCCGAGCACGTTGGACAAAACGCTAACCAGCGGTGGCGCTACTGCCAGCGAAAAGAGCAGGATTGCTGCGACGAGCACGGACATGCAGAGGCCGCGAAGACGGTCGGGAACGACATTCATCACGAGCGTGATGCCCATCATCGCCACGCCAATCATCAGGGTAAGCGAGACCATCAAGAGAGCGCTCGCCCAAGAAAAAGTCGGAGCAAATGCGAACAAGCTTGCGGGTGCGCCCAGGGCGGCTAGCAACACGAGAAAGAGCAAGGCTCGGCCAGTGCCGCCCGTGCGTTGACAGTAGTCGGCAAGGCCTCCCCCGATGACTGGGCCCAATACACCGCTGATCAGCATGCCTGAGCCCATGAGAAAGCCGATCGCGTCGGGCGCTGCGGCATAGGTGCGTGAGAACATCGGACTAGCCCAGATAATCATGGCTCCGATGGCAATTTCTGCGCAGATAATTCCGGCTGAAAGCATCAAGATAAGAGTGCGTGTGTGGCGCAACTCTTCCCACGCGCCAGCGATCGTCTGCGTCCCTTTAGCCTCCTCCAAGCGCGGAGGCTCGCGGAGCAAGAGCATGAGCAGCACAACGGCGACGCCCGGTGCGGCAAGCCAACTCAAGGCCGTGCGCCAGTCCCCGCTGTGGGCCTGCGCCAGCACTAGAAGTTCTCCCCCCAGGGCGAAAGCCATGGAGTTGCCGACAATTTGTCCGATGGTGGCGACGGTAATCATGCGACCACGCAGGTGCGGCGCGAAGTGGTCGGCGACTAAGGAATAAACTACGGGCAGGATCGCTAACGCGGACACCCCGGCAATTGCTCGCGTGCTGAGGAGCTGTGTGAAGTCGCGCGCAAATGCGGTGGCGAAATTAGCGGCAACAGCGATTGTCACAAGACCAAGGAGCAGCCGCGCGCGATTGGCGCGATCGATCAATAGACCCAATGGTATGGCTGTTAATGTCACCGGAACCCCAATGATCGGTCCTTGCAACAGGGCCATTTGATTGTCGGATAGATGAAGGGACAGGCGCATCGCCTCCTGCAGGGGGCTGATAGCCGTGCGCACATAGCCGGCGATCAGCATCGCCAGCGCCAGCAGGAATATTTGGAAGATGCTTTTGAGAGTCATAGAAATCGCTCGAACCAATCCAACAATGCTACGTTTTGTGCGCGCCGCGCCGACAGCGGCCCGTAGGAATCGCCCATGTGCGTCATGCCTGGCACGCAGACGAACTCAGTGACGCAACCAACGTCGTGCAGAGCTCGGTAAAACTGTTGGGCCTCCGCGAGTGGGCACTATTAATTTTCTTCGCCGCATCGCTCTTTCTCTTCGTCATATCTTCTCCGTTTCGCTGATAAATCGCATGCTTTCGCCTCTGACGCGATCATGCCTTGAGACGCGTGCGGATGTAACCGACATTCCCCAAGTGGCCTGCCGCTTGACTTCAAGGGCTCTGTTGCAAAAATCGTGAAGCTTGAGCATGCTTGGCGGAGATTGGACGGACGGAACGATGACGGATTTCAAGTGGCGCCATTTCCAGGGTGATGTGATCCTGTGGGCGGTGCGCTGGTAT
>JBFXJV010000340.1:0-4069 GCA_050174515.1 Methylocystis sp. | reverse complement strand
TCCCGCACGCGCAAGGTCAGCAGACGCAACAGCCGCTCGCATATTTCCGGCTCGCCGAACACGATCTCCTTGAAGACCGCGGGCGGCACCAGCAAGAGTTCGGCGTTCGTAAGCGCTGTGACGTTGGCGGAGCGTTTCGCCCCGTCGATCGCCGCCATCTCGCCGAAAAATTTGCCCGGTCCGAAGTCGCCAAAAATCATTTCCTTGCCGGCGGCGGTCCGAATAAGCACCCGAACGTCGCCGCTGACGATGAAATAGACGTCAGTCGAAGGATCATCGAAGTCGAGGACTAGCTCCTGCTCGGCGTAACGCCTGCGTACGCATTGTCGCGCAAGCTGTTCGCCGCGAGCGAGGTCGAGGCCGGCAAAAAAAGGGATCCCGTCGAAAAGGGACACATCGCGCTCCTGGATTGGAAATTACGCTGATATTGCCGGTAAACATCGATGCCGTCGAGGCGCAATCTGCTGGCGCATGCCGGCGGTTCGGGCGATGATCGACAATGCAGGCGTTCCGGCTCGCGACGTTCAATCTCGAAAATCTCGACTGGTCGGCGACCAAGCCGGACGCCTTCGCACGTAGAACCGGCGCGCTGCGCCCGCTGCTGGAGGCGCTGGACGCAGATATACTGTGCCTGCAGGAAATCCACGCCCAGCGCGTGCACAAGCGTGGCGCACGGCAATATATCGCGCTCGACCAGTTGCTCGCGACGACCCGATACGCGGCCTTTCATCGGGCGACGACCGTGAGGCCCGGCGCCGACGCTCCCGCCGACGTGCATAATCTCGCGATCCTTTCGCGTTGGCCGATGCGCGCGCGGCGCCAGATCCATCACGACATTGTCGCGCGATGGGACTGGTCGCCGCCGCGCGAGGCGGACGGCTCAAGACCGGAGCCGGCGCCGATCGTCTGGGACAGGCCCCTGCTCTACGCCTCGGTCGAGCTTCCCAATGGGCTCGCGCTCCACGTCGTCAATCTGCATCTACGCGCGCCCCGCGCCATTCCCGTCGCGGCGGCGCGCGGTCTGGGGTCGAGCCGGGCGCAGATCGAAGGACAGTTCGTGGCGGCGCTCAAACGCGAGGGCCAGGCGCTGGAAGCCCGGCTGTTCGTCGAGACGCTGTTCGACGCTGAGCCGGACGCGCTCATCGCGGTCGCTGGCGACTTTAACGCCGAGGAGCATGACGCCCCGACGAGGCTTCTCCGCGGCGGGCAGGATGAAGGCGCGGCTGGCGCGCGCGTTCTCGTCCCGCTGGAAGAACGCGTCGAGCCGTCGCGGCGCTTCACCGTCATCCATGCAGGCCGGCCGACGCTGATCGACCACCTCCTCGCATCGCCTGCGCTCGCCGCCGCCTGGCGCGAAACCACGATCCTGAACGAAGGGCTTCAGGACGAAGTCTATGCGCCCGATCCAATCGACGCGTCGCTTCACGCGCCCGTGGTCGCCAAATTCGAGCTGTCCTCCAAGTAAGCCGCGAAACCGCTGACACCCGAACGATACCGGTGATTCAGGCGAGACGCGCGCTTACGCGCCGCGTAGAGCGCGCTGCGAAAAAGTGGATGCCGGTTTTTCGCGCAAAGCGCGCTCTAAACTTTTGGAATCGATCATGTCATCTGCATTTAGGCGATTCTGCCTAAACCCAGCATGATCTAGCCGCCGAGCAGGGCTCGCAAATCTTTCATCAGGAGGAACAGATGACGCGGATCGGTTGGGCGCCGCTCGAAGTCGAACGCCTCATGCCGAGCGCGCGCTTGGTCTTGGCCTGGTCTTGACCGGCGCCTTTCTTGAATAGACCCGATCAGGCGCTCGACGCACGGTCACGACGCGCTTGAGTTTTCCCGCGTCACGGGCTTGCGATCGAACAGCGCTAACGCTTCGGCGATCAGCGTCGATCGCGCAAGTAAGAGAGCCACATGAACGACAAGCGCCTCTTCGCGCCATCGACCGCCCGCAATCGAGAACCGATTCTCGAAGTCCTGCGCGAAATCCTGCCCGCGAAGGGGCTGGCGCTCGAAATCGCAAGCGGCGCCGGCGAACACGTCACATTTTTTGCGGCGGCTTTCCCCGACCTGACGTTCTGTCCGTCCGACCTGAGCGCCGAAGCCCGAGAGAGTATTGCTGCCTGGATCGCCGCTGCTGGAATCGCAAATGTCCGTGCGCCGCTGGCGCTCGACGTCGAAAGACTTCCCTGGCCGATCGACGCCGCTGACGTCGTGATCTGCATAAATATGATTCACATTTCGCCGTGGCGCGCGACGGAAAGCTTGTTCGAGGGCGCTCGCCGGACCTTGCCTGAAAACGCGCCGCTCTATCTATACGGTCCATACACGCGGGGAGGCGCGCACACCGCGCCAAGCAACGCGGCGTTCGACGCGAGCCTTCGCGCGCGCAACGCCGACTGGGGCGTCCGTGATCTCGAAGAAATTGCCGAGGTCGCGCGCAGGAAAGGGTTTGGGAACCCGCAGGTCGTGGAAATGCCCGCCAACAATCTCAGCGTCATCTTTCGCCGAAGCTCTCAAGCGGCATGAGCGCGGCCCTCCCGCTGGCGCTGGCAGCGCCACCGGCGTTACGCGTCAGCGTCAGTAAAGCCTGAAGTAATGCCGTAAAGTTTAGAGCGCGGCTTACGAAAGGCGGAAACCGGTTTTTTCGCGGAGCGCGCTCTATATTGATAGATTCGATCGCGTTATCCGCATTCAGGCGAGTCAGCCTGATCGCAGCGTGATCCAGGCCACTCCAAGCAGCAGAATTGAGAACCGCGATGAAGACCATGCGATTTACATTTTGGCTCGTCGCGGCCGGCGTCGCCATTTCCCTTGGGATCGGCGGCGCCTCGGCCGAGTGGGCGGGCAAGTGGACGAGCAAGTCGGCGGGCAAGTCGGCCGGCCCCAAGGCGCCCGCCTTCGTCATCGCCCAGGCTGCGGAGACGGCGGGCAAGACGACCGGTCAGGGCGAGGGCGTCGTCAGGGCGGTCGACGCTGACGAGCGACGGATCATGCTCACGCATGGTCCGATCTCCGGACCCTTGGAAATGTCGCCGATGACGATGGCGTTTCGCGTCGCGCCGAACGTCGATCTCTCCGGCCTGTCAAAGGGCATGAAGATCAAATTCACGATCAGTCGCGACGCAAAGGGCCTCTACGTCATCGAGGATGTCCAACCCGAAAAGCCCTAATGCGCTCGTTCGCGTGAGGGTTATTTGCCTGCCCCGTCCATGCCGATGCGGTGCATCAAATAGCACAGGCAATCATGCTCGACCGCGCGGCGGTCGACCGTCAGCATCGCCGGTATGGCGGAACGCGCGAGTCTGATTTCGCCGCCGGCGTAATCGAAGTAATTGAGCGGCTGCGTGTCAAAGACGTCGCCCGGCAAGACTTCGAGCCGCGCATCGCCGTCGCCGAGCGCGCCGAACGAGGCGCCTGCATCCAGTTCGCTGAAGTTGAGATGGTCGATGTCCGGACGGAACAGAAAATCCGCCGGCGTTCCGTCGAATGAGAAGCTCGCGCCGGCCGGCGGCTTCACGATGGCGTGCGTGCGCAGCAACTCCACATCGTGCAACGCCGGCGGGTGGCCGGGAAGCTCCGCGATCGAGAGGCAGGCTTCGAGCAATTCGACTGCATGTTCGGCGCCCGCTTCCACTCCGGACTTGCCGCATTCAACCGTGATCGCTGGGCAGAGCTCCGCGAAAGCCGCCGCGCAGGTGCCGCGCGGGCGCTGAAACAGCACCACGATGCGCGAATAGAGCTGCGCGAGCGCCACATATTTCGCGTCGAGCTTGGTGATGCAGCTGTAATGCGGATTGAAGCCGGTGTTGTTGTGGATGTCGACCGCGGCGAACGCGTCGCGCTTCGCGACATAATCGTAAATCCAGCGCGTCATATGCGCGAGCGGATCGTCAGGAAACGCCGTGCCCGGCCATACCCGGTTGAAGTCGCGCTGACCTGGCAGCGTTCGCACATTCTCGGCGGCGGCCGCGACATTGCCGATGAACAGAATGAGCGATCTGCTCAGGCCGCGCTCGGCATGCCGGCGCAGCACTTCCTGCACGGCGGCGAGCCCGGTGGTTTCGTTTCCATG
>JBFXJV010000339.1:0-4091 GCA_050174515.1 Methylocystis sp. | reverse complement strand
CGACGATCTCGATCTGGCGGTCGTTCAGACCGAAGCGGCGATAGATGGCGGCGATCTGCGGCTCGAAGGCGCGTTCATTGGGCAGGAACAGCCGCGTCGGGCAACTCTCGACGATCGCCGGCGCAATGGGACTCGTTTCGATGTCGGCGAGCGACTGGGTGGCGAAGACAACGGAGGCGTTCTTCTTGCGCAGGGTTTTCAGCCATTCGCGCAATTGGCCGGCAAAACCCTTGTCGTCGAGCGCGAGCCAACCTTCGTCGATGATGACGAGGCTCGGGGAGCCGTCGAGACGGCCTTCGATGCGATGAAAGAGATAAGCGAGAACCGCGGGCGCGGCCGATGAGCCGATCAGCCCTTCGGTCTCGAAGGTCTGGATGTCGGCGGCCCCTAGAACTTCAGCCTCGGCGTCGAGTAGCCGCCCATGCGGTCCGCCAAGGCAGAAAGGCTGCAGCGCGCGTTTGAGCGCGTTCGATTGCAGCAGGACGGAGAGACCGGTGAGCGTGCGTTCGACAGCCGGCGCCGACGCAAGCGAGCCGAGCGCCGTCCAGAGATGTTCTTTGACCTCCGGGGTGACGCTGACATTTTCGCGGGCGAGAATGGCGGCGATCCATTCTGCGGCCCAGGCGCGTTCCGCGACCTCATCAATCCGCGCCAGCGGCTGCAGGGAGACGGGATCGATGGCGTCATCATTGAGCGAACCGCCAAGATCGTTCCAGTCGCCGCCCATCGCGAGCGTCGCGGCTCGTGCCGATCCGCCGAAATCGAAGATGAAGATTTGAGATTTTTGGTAGCGGCGAAACTGCAACGCCATCAACGCCAGCAGCACGCTCTTGCCGGCGCCGGTCGGACCGACGATGAGCGTATGACCGACATCGCCGACATGCAGCGAGAAGCGAAACGGCGTCGATCCTTCTGTGCGCGCGAAGAACAGCGGCGGCGCGTGAAGATGCGCATCCTGTAGCGGACCGGCCCAAACCGCCGAGAGCGGAATCATATGCGCGAGGTTCAGCGTCGAGACCGGCGGCTGGCGGACATTGGCGTAGACATGTCCGGGAAGCGAGCCAAGCCAGGCTTCGATCGCATTGACCGTCTCGACCATGCAGGTGAAGTCGCGGCCCTGTATGACCTTCTCGGCAAGACGCAGCTTTCCGTCGGCCAGGCGCGGATCATCGTCCCAGACAGTCAGCGTCGCGGTGACATAGGCTTCGCCAATGAGATCGGAGCCGAGATCCTGCAGCGCCGCGTCGGCGTCCAACGCCTTGTTGTGGGCGTCGGTGTCGACCAGCACCGAGGCCTCGTTGGTCATCACCTCCTTGAGGATCGCGAAGATCGACTTGCGCTTGGCGAACCATTGCCGGCGGATGCGGGTCAGGACTTTGGTGGCGTCGCTCTTGTCGAGGGTGAGCGCCCTTGTCGACCAGCGATAGGGAAAGGCAAGCCGATTGAGTTCGTCGAGGACGCCCGGATAGGTCGCCGAGGGAAAGCCCATAATGGTGAGGGTGCGCAGATGCGCGCGTCCCAAACGCGGCTCCAACCCTCCCGTCAGCGGTTCGTCGACAAGAATCGCGTCGAGATGCATCGGCGTCTCGGGCGCGCGCACAGTGTGGCGTTTGGTCGAGACGCAGGAGTGGAGATAGGTCAGCGTCTCGGCGTCCGAGAGCCAATCAGCTTCTGGCGCGAAGCCTTCGATCAGCTGGAGTAGGCGATTGGTACGATCGATAAAGCCGGCAAGCGCCGCGCGCGGGGAGTCGCCAGAGGCGCGCCCTTCATAGAGCCAGCTCTCGGCGCCGGCCGCGTCGTCTTCCGGCGGCAGATAGACGAGGGTCAGAAAATAGCCGCTCTCGAAATGCGCCCCTTCCTCTTCGAACTGCGCCCTGCGCTCTTCGTCGACGAGCGCCGAGACCGGATCTGGAAAGCGGCTTACGGGATAGTGCTGCGCGGGATTGCGCTGCGCCTCGACAAAGATCGCCCAGCCCGAGCCAAGGCGTCGCAGCGCGTTGTTTAGGCGGGCCGTCGCGCCGACGAGTTCGGACTGCGTCGCGCTATCGAGATCTGGCCCGCGAAACCGCGCCGTCCGCTGGAACGAACCATCCTTGTTCAGGACGACGCCCGGCGCGACCAGCGCCACCCACGGCAGGAAATCGGCGAGACTTTGCGGCTTCCTGCGATATTCGGCGAGGCTCAGCATCAACGCTTCTCCTCAAGCGCCAAGATGCGCGGGATAGCGCAGATGCCGGCGCACGACCTCGACGAAATCGGGATCGCGCTTCGCCGCCCAGACGGCGGCAAATTGCGCCACGACCCAGAAGGCGAGCCCGGCGATCCAGAGGCGCAGGCCAAGGCCAAGGGCCGCCGCGAGCGTGCCGTTGAGAATGGCGATGGCGCGCGGCGCGCCGCCAAGCAGGATCGGCTCGGTTAAGGCGCGATGGACGGGAATCCGAAATCCAGCGACCGAGCCGCCGTTTTGGATGAGCGCATTCTCCATCAGATCAGCGCTCCGCCGCCGAAGGAGAAGAAGGAAAGGAAGAAGCTCGACGCCGCGAAGGCGATGGAAAGGCCAAAGACGATCTGCACCAGTCGCCGAAACCCGCCCGACGTGTCGCCGAAGGCGAGCGTCAGGCCCGTCGTGATGATGATGATCACCGCGACGATCTTGGCGACAGGCCCTTCGATCGATTGCAGGATCTGCTGGAGCGGCTGCTCCCAGGGCATGTTTGAGCCGGCGGCGAAGGCTGGGCTTGAAAGGACGGCGACGCCGATAATGAGAGCGCCAGCGAGAAATCGTTTGCGAACAAAAATCCTATTCATGCTCTTCTCCGAGTTTGAGATGGGTGAGATAGGCGAGCGCGTAGTCGCCGGCTTCGGTCAGGCCCTGAACGGCGGCGAGTTCGATGAGCCGGCGCTCTGGACCGCGGCCCGCCAGCACGGCGATGATCTGGATCGTCTCGGCGATCATCGCGCGCGGCACAGTGACGACGGCTTCCTGGATGAGCTGTTCGAGACGGCGCAGCGCTCCAAGCGCCGAGCCGGCGTGGATGGTGCCGACGCCGCCGGGGTGGCCGGTGCCCCACGCCTTCAGGAGATCGAGGGCTTCGCTGCCGCGCACTTCGCCGATCGGAATGCGATCCGGCCGCAGGCGTAGCGATGAGCGGACAAGCTCAGAAAGCGTCGCGACGCCTTCCTTGGTGCGCAGCGCCAGGAGGTTTGGCGCGGCGCATTGCAGTTCGCGTGTGTCCTCGATCAGGATAACGCGGTCGTTCGACTTGGCGACCTCCGCCAGCAGCGCGTTGACGAGCGTCGTCTTGCCGGTGGACGTTCCGCCAGCGACCAGAATATTGCTTCGCTCGACAACAGCGGCGCGCAGGATCGCCGCCTGCTGCGGCCCCATGATCCCGGCGGCAACATAATCATCGAGCGTGAAAACAGCGACCGCAGGCTTGCGGATGGCGAAGGCCGGCGCCGCGACGACGGGCGGCAGCAGTCCCTCGAAGCGCTCGCCTGTTTCCGGCAGTTCCGCCGAGACTCGCGGCGCGCCCGCGTGAACCTCGGCTCCGACATGATGCGCAACGAGGCGGACGATGCGCTCACCGTCCTCGGGCGACAGGCTTGCGTCCGCATCTTCCAATCCGCTCGTCAGCCGATCGAGCCAAAGCCGTCCGTCGGGATTGAGCATGATTTCGACGACGCTGTCGTCGTCGAGCCATTCGGTGATTTGCGCTCCCAACGCCGTGCGCAACATGCGCGCGCTGCGCGAGATCGCTTCGGCGTGTTGAGTGTGACCCGCCACAGTCGTCCCCGGTTGCGTTCGAATCGCGCAATGGCGGCCCGAAACCAGGGTCGATTAAGAAAGGCCGAAGCCGCCGCGATGCAACAAGTCAGTCAGGGGCGTAGGGCTGTGGCGTGCAGAAACAGGTGAAAGAGAAAATGAGCGCGCGGGGCTGATCAATCGATATTGTGGAAGATCTCTTGTCGATGATGACGAAGCCGCGCGGATTGACCAGTCCCTCAATTCCCATCAGCGCGTCGACGCCCTTGAAGGCCGGCATCACCATGGCGAATTTGAACGGCACGTCATGCTCTTTCTTGATCTG
>JBFXJV010000338.1:0-4110 GCA_050174515.1 Methylocystis sp. | reverse complement strand
TGCGCTGCTCGCGCATGGCGTCGGCCCGGGCGACGAGGTCATCGCGCCGGCCTATTCCTTTCGCGAAACGCTCCATGCGATCGCGCTCATTGGGGCGCGTCCGGTATTCGTTGATATCGATTATTGGTCCGGAACGATTGCGCCGGCCAAAGTCGAAGCCGCGTTGACGGAAAAGACTCGAGCGATTGTGGCATGCAACACCAATGGCCATCCCGCGCCATGGGACGAGTTGCGAGAGATCGTCACTAAGCGGAGTCGGATTGCGCTGTTCGAAGATTCAACGGAGGCGATCGGCTCCAAATACAAGGACCGCATTGTCGGCTCCTTCGGCGACGCCTCGGTGTTCGATTTCTCGCAGCCTGGACCGCTCGTCTGCGGCCAAGGGGGCATGGTCGTTACCGACGACATTAACGTCGCCGTCGCCTTGAAGAGATTTCGCGCACATAAGATGAACGAGCGCTCTTCCGTCGTCGTGGGCTCCAGCGCGCCCTATCAAGTCGAGATGTGCGACATCACTGCGGCGCTCGGTCTCTCGCAACTCAAGCGCATCGAGGAGATTCTCGAGAAGCGCAAGCTCATCGAGCATTACTACTTCAAGCACATCAAATCGTTCGAGGGAATCAAGGATCCCTTCATCAGTCCCGACGTGACCGAGATTCACTGGTTCCTCTACGTCGTCCATCTCGGCACCAGATTCAGTCGGTCGTCGAGAGATTCGATCGTCGAGGATCTCGGCGTGGAAAATATCGAGGCGGCGGCCTATAGCGCGCCGCTTCATACGCAACGGCGATATCTGGACGAAGGCTATCGTCGTGGCGATTTCTTCGTCACGGAAAAGGTCGCGGACCGTTCCGTTGCGCTTCCGTTCCATGCCCATCTCACCGAAAGCCACATCGCCTTTATCGTGGAGACGATGAAAGACGCTTCCGTCAATGTAGGCGCCGGAGCGGCGATTTACTGATCTGAATTAACAGGGAGTAAGGAAAACTACCATGTCAACTATCACGATCATGCCGTCGGGAAAGACAGTCGAGGCCAGCGAGGGTACGACCCTGCTCACTGCGATCCGGTCAGCGGATGAAACGCTCTTGCCGGATTTCGACGCAGCCAAGAGCGACCTGAGCCCATGGCATATCTTCGTGCACGAAGGGCGCAAAGGGCTTTCCAAAACAACCCGCGAAGAGAACGAGAAGCTCGATGCGATCGTCGGCGTCGGTTCCAAATCGCGCCTTGCATGCTTCGCCACTGTCCTTGGCACGGAGAACATCAAGGTCGAGCTGCTTGGCTTCGGCTCTGGCCTGTAACCACGGAGAAGAAGATGACCGACATCGCGATAATCCATGTCCGCTTCGCGTCCGACGGCACCGTTGCCGAAATAAGCGAAAGACCGGCGCCTCTGTCGGCTCAGCAGTGGTTCGACCAAATGAGCTACGCAGCCCCGACGGATTATCAGGCCTTGGCCGGGGGACGCGGCATCTTCCGCCTTAGCAAATCGCAGCTCGAGTCCATTCGTTCGAAGGCGCTTGAACAGGCGGCTTGATTAAGGCCGGATTTATAGAGGCCTCGCCACCGCCAAGCGGCGGGCGGGGCGCTCACTCGACGAATTTCGCTCTGAACAAGGCGAGCTGTTCGGGGCGGTTCAAGCCTTTCTCGACGGGCCATTTATTCTCGTAAAAGAAGGCGTTCACGGCGCGCGTGACGTCCTTTCCTCGGATGAACCAACGCTCTGCTCCATCGGGAAGCACGATCGCCGGCCCATCATCCCGGTGCACGGCGGCGGCGTCAGTCCAAATCTTCGTGCCGGAAAAGAGATAACAGCCTGCAAGCCGAGAGAGCTCATCCCGATTGGCTTCTTCTACGATACTCATCGTGCTCATCGACTAATCTCCATTTCGCCTGTCGCATGCGCCATGCCATTTTTCCTCCGCGCGACGGCGGGAAGCAAGGCGCCTCGGCAAGATTCCTGCATCAATATGCAGCGTAGCGGCGCCGATGACATTTGCATTATGCGCCTTGACGAGTCTGACGTCATCTTGTGCCCGGTCTGACACAGCTGACTGTCTGGAAGCGCAACGGGAGCTTGCGGTAAATGAGCGACGGAGTGCAGCTTTTCGTCATATGTGCGACAAGCGAAATCCTGCCGGGCGAGGCGAAGGCGTTCAGTTTGTCGCGCGTCACTGCGGACGGGGCTCGGCCCTATTCGATTTTTGTGGTGCACACAAAAAGCGATCAATTTCTCGGCTATCTGAACGCATGTCCCCATGCGGGCGCTTGGCTGAATATCGGCGAAGGCAGGTTTTTCAGTGACGATCGCTCACATTTGCGTTGCGGCCGTCACAAGGCGGAATTCGATATTGAGTCGGGCGTTTGCGTCAAAGGTTCGTGCAAAGACAAAGCGCTGGAGCCTATCCCCATCGTTGTCATGGAAAATGATATTTGTCTGTGCGGCGTGGAGCTGAGCGAAGCGGAGCCGCAGATCTACGACGACGATGAGTTTGAGGACACTATGGAAATCATGATCCATCCCGGTTGATTGGTCCTTGCGATGCGAGACAGCAATTCCGGGAAAGGGCCGAGATGACAGTTGGAGAATTACTGAACAAGCTCACCGAACTGCCTCTCGAGGCGGTTGTGCTGATGGAGAGCGATGGCGGACTCTCTCTCGTGAGCGCCGTCGAATTTCTGCAAGGGCAAGGTCCGGGAGCGCCGCCCGAAGTCATCCTCACGCCCAGCATGGATGAGTGAGCGGTCGGGAATCTTGCAGGCGAGAGTTCAGTTTCGGAGCGGTTAGGATTTAGCCGCCTGCCAACTCGCTTTGAAGCGGAACGCCGAAAAAGCCTTCTTCCTCGCCGCCCCAGGCCTTATGTAGCGCCAAGGCCTGTCGCCAATAGGAGATTTCGACTTCGCTTGCCGGCCGATGCGTCACCTTTCCCTCCGGCGTTTGCGCCAGCAGGAAGCTTTTGCCATTTCGTAGAAAGCGATTGAGGTCCTTATTATCGGTTGGGCGCACGACGCAACGCGGGCGGTCATCGATGAGAATGGTCGTGGGCAACATGACGAAGGACTCTCCCTTCTTGTCTGATCGCTCTAGAAGCCGTCCGCCTTTCGGCCCCAGGGATGAGAGCCAGGCACAAGAGACGCCTTGATCCCCGCCTTCGCGACATCGTCCGTCGTTTTGTAAAACGTGGCTTCGTGGGCCAAAGCGCCACTCTTTGTCATGATCGCGACATAACGCGCGGGCCGGTCGACATCACAGTAATAGCCGCCGCCCGGATCGTCTGTCCGACGCAGATTTCCGTCCCAGTCTACGAAATAGCCTTCATCCGGCATTTTTACCTCGATGCATTGTTGCTCGGGCGCCGTCGCAAATCCCTTGCCAAATGTGGCAGACTGCTGGAGCGCCGTAAGTCTTTATGCGCCAGGGTATGTAAATTGCTTCAAAGCCCCAGAGTAGCTTTTGTGGCGATCGCAACGACAAGGGAGTGCGAGAACGTGTCGGAACTGGCCTGCAGAGAGGCGTCGCTCAGCGACATGAAGAGCATCTGGGATCTTGTTCGAGGCGTCGCTGATGACATTCCCGTGTCGATCGCGAGCGATGCGGATCAGGAGCGCGCGCTCTCGAATCTGATGGAATGCTGTTCAGACAATTGTTCCGCGGTCGTATACAATCCGGAAAAGCAGATTGTCGGCGCGCTTTTGGCCGAGCGCGATCTCTTGGATTTGGCGCTCGCCAATAAGGAAACGATCAATGTCCGACTCACGGCGGCGGCAGCCGGACATCGCGACGCGGCTTTTACATTGTTGTTCAGCGCGTTGATCTCCCGCGGCGCCCCGATTTACATCAGCCTTCCGACAGGCGAGGGCCAAGCGCTCGCCCAAATTCTCGGCGACGCGGGCTTTTCGTCGCTGCCGGGCGATGGAAAGGCTGAACTCTTCAAATGGGAGCCGCCGGTCGAAGCCAAGGCGGAAGCCTGAATCACACGCAATCGCGCAGCTTAACGGGTCGGAAAAGCGATCCGTTGAGAAGCAAGGCGACTACAGAACGTCGTCGAGCGATCCGAATTTTGCGTAGCCGGCTTCAAGAATGGCGAAACATTTTTTCAAACGATC
>JBFXJV010000337.1:0-4112 GCA_050174515.1 Methylocystis sp. | reverse complement strand
AACCGCCGTAGGGATATCCCCAGCCGTAGCCGTAACCGTAGGGGGCGCCATAATAATAGGAGTTCGACGCCGCGAGGCCGGCGCCCAGGAGACCAAGGCCGAGGCCTGCCGCGACGGCTCCGCCCGGATTGTAATAGCCGCGCCGATAGCCCCAGCCTCGCCCCCAGCCCGCGCGACGCCAGCCCCAGCCGCCTCGACGCCAGCCGCGGCGATACCAGACGTTCTCGACAGGGCTTGAAGGCGCAACCACCGACCGATCCGGCGCGCTCATCGGGCCGGCGAGCGCTTCCGTAGGCAGGGCGGTCGCGAAAGTGGCGCTGCAAAGCGCACTGGAAAGCGCCAGTTTTAGGCCTTTACGCATCGTACATCCTCCTTTTGGCGCGGCGTGACGCCGCATTGCGCCGCAAACCCCCTGGAGTTTACGTGCGATTAAGAACTCAGTTAGGATGGTTTTGATCCGCTTGGAGAGGCTGAAGCCCAACTTTTTTTGGCGTTTACGTTAATCGGCGGGCGTCGATCCAAAGAGCGGAGGACTCCGCGCCAGCGGCGCAGATGAAGTCCAAGAGCCTGCGACGGAAGAGATACCGCACACGCGCGGCGACCGCCGGATGTTGCTCAAGAACCTAATGAAACAAGGGCCGCAGAATTTTGAGCGTGGTCGTCGGCTTGCGCGGGAAGGCTGCGGCCGGCCGCGTCGACTGCGCGAGAAGCGCGGTTTCTCCGATCAGCGTCGGGGGCCGGACGATCATCAACGGGAAACGCCCGTCGTCATGGCGGACAAGCGCGATAGATCCGACGGTGAGCACATAGCCGCCATCGGAGATTTCGCCGCGTTGAAACAGCGCGTCGCCGGTACGCAGCAAGCGCGCTTATGTGGAAAAGGCCAGCATGCGCGAGGCGCCGGGTTCAAAAATCGAAAACAGGGCAATGCGTGAGAGATTGTTGATGCAATCTCCTGAGTCATCTGATTTTTTGTTCGGCGTCCTGCAACGGGCGTCCTATATGTCGCTCGATATGCGGCCGACTCAGGGCGTAAGCCTTAAGATGCGGCGTCCTCTTCGCGCGCGGCGAGCCGATAGCCGTCGCCCTCCGTCTTGAGCCAACGCGGGTGTCCGGGCGAGGGCTCGAATTTGCGCCTGAGACGATGAATGTGCGTCTCGAGCGTGCGGGTCGACATGTTCGGTCCATATCCCCAGACGTCGCGCAGCAGCGCCTCGCGGGAGACCGTCGCCCCATGGGCGCGCGCGAGCCTTGCGAGGATCGCCGCTTCTTTTTCTGTGAGCCTCAAACGCTCGCCTGAAGGCGTCCGCAGCTCGCCAGCCTCGAACCGATAGGGCCCGATGGCCGCCGCGGCGGGAGCGCGGTCGATGAGCGCGACGAGTTCGGCGAAGCGGAACGGACGCACGACGACGGCGTCGATCCCTTGCAGCGGGGTTCTCGTCGAATTCGCGATCAGCACGACGCGCGTCGTGCAGCCGCGCGCACGCGCGTCCGCAAGCGCCTCAAGATGACAATGCGCGTCGTCCAAAATCGCCGCGTCAGGGTAATCTTCTCCCGGCGCGCCGAACCGGAATTCGCGCAGCGCGTAGCGGCGGAGCGCGGTAAATTGTTCGATGAGCGTCGCTCGCAACGGCGGTTCGGCGAGAATGCTCAGAGTTCGCGTAGGGAACATCGGCCCGGATCGCTCCTCGCTTCGGGATAGGAGTCCTGCTATGGGCGTCAAACACGCCGGCGGGCGGCATATAAGACGCAATCATGCCTCATCGAGCGAAACGGGCGAAATCCGCCGGACTGCATCTGCTGCGCGTCTCGCGCCGCATCGGCGGGCCTCCGCATGAAGGACGGCTGATCGCCGGCACGCTGGTTCTTCCCTGCGCGCTCGGCCGCGCGGGAGTTACGCTCAACAAACGCGAAGGCGACGGCGCGACGCCGGCCGGCCGCTGGCCGCTCCTTTATTTCTACCTGCGCGCGCCAGTCCCTCTGCGCCTGCCGTGGCGGCGCACGCGGACGCGCGATCTCTGGTGCGACGATCCGCGCTCGTTTCTCTACAACAAGCCGCTCCATGGGCCGTCGCGCCTTGGCCATGAGGAGATGTGGCGCGAAGACTCGCTTTACGACGCCGTCGGCGTGTTGGATTATAATCTTCATCCGCGCGTGCGCGGTCGCGGCAGCGCGATTTTCTTTCACATCGCGACTTGTGAGCTTTCCCCCACCGCCGGCTGCGTGGCGCTGCGCCGCCGCGACATGGCCCGGCTTCTGCCGAGGCTGGGACGCAAGGTCGCGCTGTTGATCGGATAGCGCTGACGCCGTCATCCGCATCAGTCGGATAGCGCTGGGCCGCTGTCTCACGCGGGATAATCCCGCTCGCCCATGATCGCCGAGCCGACCCGGACATAGGTCGCGCCGAGCTGGATCGCGAGTTCGAAATCCGAACTCATGCCCATGGAGAGTTCCCCGATCCCGTTGCGCGCGGCGATATCGGCGAGCAGCGCGAAATGCGGCGAAGCCTGCTGGTCGACTGGCGGCACGCACATTAGGCCTTCGATCTGCAGCCCGTAAGTGTCGCGGCAGGCCGCCAGAAAACTGTCGGCGTCTTCCGGAAGCACGCCGGCCTTTTGCGGCTCGGCGCCGGTGTTGACCTGCGCAAACAGCCGCGGGCGCTTGCCGGTCCTGGACATTTCCTCGGCAAGCGCTTTGGCGATCTTTTCTCGGTCGACGCTTTCGATGACGTCGAAAAGCTCTACCGCCTCGCGGGTCTTGTTCGATTGCAGCGGGCCGATGAGATGCAGCTCGATATCGGGATATTTTTCGCGCAGCTTCGGCCATTTCGCCGCCGCCTCCTGAACCCGGTTCTCGCCGAAAATCCGGTGGCCGGCCTCGAGCAGGGGAAGGGCCGCCTCGGCCGGAAATGTCTTGGTGACGCAGACGAGACGTACGGCGCGAGGATCGCGGCCGCAGTCCGCTGCGGCGCGGCAAATCGCTTCGCGAGTCGATTCAAGGCGATCAACGGCTCCCATGGCCAGCGAAAATCGCGATTTTAGCGAAAGGGTCAAGCGCCAAAGCTTTTACGTTTTCGCAGTGCGGAACTTCGCCCAGTCCAGCGCGTTAAGCTCCAGGCGGCAAAAAGATGCGGGATCGCCGCGACAATCAAGATTGAGAAACGCTGCCGCCGTACCAATTATCATGCGCACAGCATTGGAGGCCGACAATGGTCAATGACAGCCTGATTTACGACGGGGGCGCGACGCATTTGCATCATCTGCGCCGCAAATGGGGATGGATCGTCGCGCTCGGCGCGCTGATGCTCATTGGAGGCCTGTTTGCGCTCTATAACGTCGCGACGGCCACGATTGTGACCGTGATTTACGTCGGCGCGGCGATGCTCGTCGCCGGCGCGATGGAAATCATCACCGCCGTGCAGATCAGGCCTTGGGGCAGGGCGTTGCTGTGGGGCGTCATCGGCATCATCACGATCCTCGCCGGCTTTTTTACCTTTCAGCATCCCTGGCTCGCGGCGGTGTCGCTGACCGCGCTCATCGGCGTCGCCTTGATCGTCGCCGGCCTGTTCAAGCTCATTCTCGCCTGGCATATCCGCGACGTCGGCCCTTGGGGCCTTATCGCCTTTTCGGGCGTGATCAGCGTCGTGCTCGGCGGCATGATCATGGCCGAATGGCCGATGTCCGGCCTTTACATCCTCGGCTTGTTCCTCGCGGTCAATCTGATCTTCGAGGGCGTCAGCTGGATCACCGTCGGCCTTTCGGCGAAGGCATAGGAGCTTCAGGAGTTCAAGAAGAATATAGAGGGCCGGGTAGTCCTCTCTATCTTATTGGCGTCCTCCGAAAATTGGTGGCGATATAAATTTTAGGACGAAAAGGCTTCATCAAATGCATATAAGACTCTCTTAGCAAGTCTATGCGTTATCAAAGCCTCCTCTATTGTCGTATTTCTGAGGCCTGCGTGAGCAAAATCATGTCTCCAGCTTAATATTTGCTCGTAGCTAGACTCTATATTTCTTCCTATTCGTTTATCGATACTTGCTTTCCTTCGAGATAAGTTAAATTTAAATTTCTTATTTATACCTATATCGAATAATTTTGTATAACGATTTAGGT
>JBFXJV010000336.1:0-4116 GCA_050174515.1 Methylocystis sp. | reverse complement strand
GTAGTAGAACGCCTGACTGCGGTCGAGATCGAGCGTCGAGATCGCCGTGTGATCATAGCCGTGGACGCCTGAGCCGGTCCGTTCCCGCCAGATCGGCGCGCCGACCCCGTCAGGGAATTCTATGAGTTCGAGTGGATGGCCTTCGGGATCGCGAAACTTGAAGGCGGTCACGCTTCCGGTGTTTGGCGGCAGAAGAACCGGGCCGCCGCGAGTGATCGCGCCTGCTCCGCCTGAGCCAAGCGGCTGCGCTGTCGCCTCGATGTTGCGACAGACGAACGCGACATGTTGAAACCATTGATCATTGGCGGCGCGCTCGGCGGGGTAGAGGGCGCCCGGCGGATCGAACGCGAGGAGTTCGAGCGTCTGCGCGCCGACGCGAATGTCGAGCGCCCGCGCCGTTGTCTCCGACCCAAGTCCGAGCAGGCGGTTATGGCCGGGATCGTCAAGCGTCCGTTCCGGCCCGGATTCGAGTCCGAGCGAATCGCCAAAGTAAGCCGCCGCCTGTCGAAGATTTTCGACGGTGAGGCTCACGTTGAGAAGCCGCGTCACCGGCATGAGAACGCCGCTTCGACGCCGCAACCCGCGACGCGCACGCCCTTGCTCGATGCGGTCGCGGTCGGCAAGAATCCGCTCGTCAACATCACGAAGATCAGACCCCCGACGAGGCCGAAATTCTTGAAGAAGTCCCAGATGTGAGGATAGCCCTCGCTCGTTGGCGACCAGAAGCGCGGATAGGTCCAGAACGCGTGATAGACGACGCCTGTGACGGCGCAATAGCCGGCCAGGACGACGGCCGCGAGGCCATCGTAAAAGCCAAAGACGATCATCGGCGGCGTCAGCGCCTCGACGAACATCGCCAGGACAAGAAGAACCGGTCCGCCGGGCAGCCAGCTCGACGTCGCCTGTTTGAGCGCGCCGTCCCAGTTGATGATCTTGTCGAGGCAGCTGAACGGAAAAATCCAGACGATGAAAATGCGCGCCAGAGTTGGCGCAATGTCGTTCATCAGCCAGTCCATTCGCCAGTCTCCCTGTTCCCGCTATGCTCCGTCGGCGTCAGTCTTCGACGAAGCGCGCGCGCAGCGCAAGTCGCAGGCGAGGGACAAATGTGACGGGGAGAGCGGCGATGAGCGATTCGACGAAGGTGAGCGAAGAGGCCGGCTTCGTCGCCTGGACGAAAGAGTTTCATGGCGTCATCGGTCCGCGCTTTCAGCGCCTCCTGCTGGCGGAGACGAACGCGCATGAAGGTCCGGTCTATGTTGCGGCCGATCACGCGCTCTATTTCACCACGAAGCCCGAGACGGGATTCAAGAACGTCCATGTGCGTCGTCTCCGGCTTTCGGGCGACGCCTTTCCCTTCCGCTCAGGCGCGATCGAGACCGCGCTGAAAAACGCCAACATGGCGAACGGCATGACGCTCGATCGCGACGGCCGCCTTGTCATCTGCGAGCAGGGAACGCGCGAAACTCCAGCGAGAATCAGCCGGTTCGATCCCCGTTCCGGAGCGATTGAAACAATCGTCGACCATTGGCGAGGCCTGCGCTTCAATTCCCCCAATGACGAGGTGATCGCAAGCGACGGCGCGATCTGGTTCACCGATCCCGATTACGGCCAAATTCAGGGATTCAAGGGGCCCGCGGAAATTGGGGCCTATGTCTATCGTCACGATCCCGTTTCGGGCGAGACAAGCGTCGTTGCGGATGATTTCAACAAGCCGAACGGTCTGGCGTTTTCACCTGATGAATCGGTGCTTTACATCACCGACAGCGGCGCCGATCAGGCGACGGGCGCGCTTGTCCCCAGCCTCCCGCATCACGTCCGCGCATTCGACGTGGCCGGCGGCCGGCGTCTCCGCAGCTCCCGGCTGTTCGCCGTCGTGTCGCCCGGCGTCCCGGACGGGATCAAATGCGACGCGCACGGCCGCGTCTATGTTTCGTCTGCGACGGGCGTGCAGGTCTTTTCGCCGGATGGCGAATTGCTGGGCGAGATCATGGCCCCGGGCGTCGCGAATTTCACCTTCGGCGGGCCCAATAACGATGTGCTGTTCATCCTCGCCGATACGCGGATCTGGCAGGCCGCGCTGAACGTCGCGGGCGCCGCCTAGAGCGCGCTCTAAACGTTTGGAATAGACAACGTTACCTGCATTTGGGCGATTCCGGCCAAATGCAGCGTGATCCAGCGTTTCACGCCGCGGCGAGATGATGGCCCAGCCGCAGGCCCCAGGCATAGATGGTAAGCGAAGGGTTGACGCGGCTCGAACGCGGCAAGGGCGAGCCGTCGCCGACGTAAAGCCCCTCCAGCCCGTGCACCTTGCCATGCGCATCGACGACGGAGGCGTCGGGATCGGCGCCCATGACCATGCTGCCCAGCGCATGGGAGGTGGTTGCAATCCCCGTATATTTCTCGAAACCAATAAGGCCGGCCTCCAGCAGGCGAAGCCGCCAGTCCTCGATCATCGCCTCATGCTCGCGGCGCGATTGTCCGATACGATCCAGACTGTAATCGAGCGTCGGACGCCCGCCCGGTCCGCCGGACAGGATTCGGTTTTCCGGAGACGAGCCGTCCTCGGTCGTCGCCCAGAAGCCGATGGCGCGCTTGCCGAGGAACTGGTTGAGGAAGCGCGGCAGGCGCGACGGTTCGAGCGCCGCGAGCATGTCTGCGTCCATCCAGCCGAGACATTGCATCGAGGAGTGCGGATAGCGCTCGTTGAAGAACACGGCGGTCTTGCGCAGCACATCGTGATCCACGAAGGGCGAGAAGCCCATGATCGCCGAATTGATGTGCATCTTGAAATTGCCGCCGATAAGTCGGTCGCAGGAAAGGCGCAGCCCCTTGGCGCGCAGATGATCCTGAAGAATGCGCGGACTCGTCATGGCGCCGGCCGCCAGTACGATCGCGCCCGCCTCATGACGCGCGCCGCTCACGCATTCGACGCCGACGATCCGACGCGGATCGTCCGACGCAGAAATGAGCGCAGTAACGGGATCGCCGGCGAGGAGCGTGAAGTTCGGCAGCTCCCGAACGTGATCGATCAGGTTGCGCTCGGCGTCGGACTTATAGCCGGAAGGCGATGCGAAACCGTCAAAATGTTTGGCTTCTTCGGGGTTTGACAGGATGGCTTTCGACAGTCCGAGCGGCAGCGGCTCGGCCTTCCAGTTCGGGTCGGCGGCGGTGATCCTGTCGACGATCGACTGAAGTTCGGGCTCGTTGGCGAAGGCGGTGATTTCGAGGAGATCGCTCGCTTCGTCATAAAACGGCTCGAGCTCCTCGTAGCCGAACGGCCAGCCAAGAAGCCCGAAATCCGGCTCCGCCTGGAACTCCTGCGGGCGAAATCGAAACAGCGCTGCGCCGTACCACTTCGTCTTGCCGCCGACGTTATAGAATTCCGAGGGCGTGAATTCATGCCCTTGGCCGTCGCTCCAAACGTCATGATTCTTGAACGCGCCGTTGATGAACACCTCGCGCACGTCGAGCGTGGAGGCGTCGCGCGGGAGAAATGCGCCCTTTTCGACAACGAGCACGCGCCTGCCGGCCCTGGCAAGCCTGTAGGCGGCCGCTGCGCCTCCGGCGCCGCTGCCGACGATGATCACATCATGCTTCGCCAATCGCGATTCGCGCCTCCTTGCGCGGCCAATGCGCCCGAACCCGCTACAACGTTGCGCTTATCGGCGCCGATGTCTAGGCTCGCCGGGAGCCAGCGTCCCTTCGCGACGCCGCCATACTCACCGGATGGAGCATGCAACATGCCCTTGCGCAACAAGGTCGCGATCGTCACCGGCGGCAATAGCGGAATTGGCCAGGCCATTGTGCTCGCGCTTGCGGGCCAGGGAGCGAAAATCGTCATCGATTACATCGTCGACGAGCAGGCGGTCGAGGGCCTCGAAGCGGAAATTGGCAAACTTGGCGGACAGGCGGTCGGCGTCGATGCAGACGTCTCGAAGCCAGCGGAAATTCAAAAGCTGGTCGACGCTGCGGTTCAAAGTTTCGGCCGTCTGGACATCATGGTCAACAACGCCGGCGTCGAAACGCGCTCCTCGATCCTCGACACGACCGAGGCGCAATATGATCGCGTGATGGACGTCAATCTCAAAAGCGCGTTCTTCGGCACGCAGATCGCCG
>JBFXJV010000335.1:0-4118 GCA_050174515.1 Methylocystis sp. | reverse complement strand
AGGAACTGGCCGACCAGTTGTTTCCGTACCTGACGATGGTCGAGGGGCTGAAGCTCGCGGCGCAGACCTTCAACAAGGACGTGAAGCAACTGTCCTGCTGCGCGGGGTAAGCGATGAAAGAACGCATAGCGCCCTGTTGCGTCGACAGTGCCGACTGGCACCCGCTGAACGCCGCGCAGCGCTGGGCGCGATTGATCGTTGGCGTCGCGCTACTCTCGCTGGCATTGGCGTTACCGTCGTCAGCCGCCGTTTGGATCGCGCTGGCTATCGTCGCAGGTTGGCTCGGCGCGACCCATGTCCTCGCGGCGGCGATGGCCTATCCGGGCTGCCCAGAACTGGGGGCGGTGCCCAGTCTTCTGCTCGGCCGCTGGGTGAAGATCAGCTGCAGCCCTTGGCGATGGTTGGATGCGCGATTTCGCCTGACGGCGCGATGAGCGCGGACGCAGGTGTTCGGCACCTTGATGTTCCCCTCTTTGATTGGTCAAACGGCTTGGTCAGGGTCGTCGTCGCGAAACGCGCCGGGCGCGCTAAATCGGAGGAGACCGTCATCGAATTCACCAGAGAGTTCGAACGCTCAGAGATGGCTGAAACAGCACAGGCGATCCGATAGCCCTTGTCCATTACGACTCGCTAAAGAACGAAGACGCCAAAAGAAGCATCGCGCAATTGACCGTCGGATATGACGATAAGACCGAATATATTGTGGATCGGCTCGCCCAGGCGCTCGCGCGCATCGCAGCCTCGCGCCATCCGGCACCCGTGATTGTGCGGATGCGGGCCGAAGCGAGACGGCGAGGTGACGTCCCCGTCGACTGGAAGCGACGCTCGCTCGAAGCGATAACGCCTGAACAAAATCAATGACGGGGCGTTCGGTGCATAAGCGGAAAACCCAAGGAGTTTTAGAGAGAGCGGGATCGCGTCGGCGCCGCCCTCTGCTCATGTTTCGGGGCAACAAGCTCCGCGCCCGGCCCCAGCACCGTCGCGCCCGAATGAAGAGCGCAACGAGAGTGTAACGCGCGTTGGAGCAGCCGAAACAACGACAAAGCGCGCTCGACGCGACGCCTCAGCGCCCTGATACCGCGCTAGTCGTGGCGGAGAGCAGAACGCAATTTCACGCTTCGGTCGATGAATTGGCGCATGAGGGGCGAGAAAAAACGACCGCACTGGTTCCTTGGTGGTGATCGGGAGCAATATCAGAAATATCGTCGGTGTCGGGTCGCGGGATGCGAAAGTCAACAGCGGGGGGCGCGCCTTGCGGCCTTCGGTCTCGCTTACGTCAGCCTCGCGCGCCGACACGGGTACCGAATAACGGCGCCAGTCATGAGGTCGTCGTAGCTTATGGCGTTTCTGTTTGTTGCTCGTAAGGGTCAAGAGCCGCTTTCGCGCCTTCGAAAAGGTCGTCAGGCATGGTGTCGAGTGTGTGAGCCTGGCGCGCCCCTTTTGAGGCGCTGGTAATCTTCGATGCTCAAGAGCACGAGGCGACGCTTGTTCCGCTGGGTGATCGTCACCGGGTGGCGCAATGCCTCGGCGAGGATGTCGCCGGATTTAGCGACAAGTCGCGTGTCGAAAATTGGGGCATTGGTGGTGGCTCTTATGATTGCTGCAATATACAGCAAATACAAGAATGATGAGAATGCTCTTTTTGATGTACGGCCCGCCTTGGCGGAGAGAGGCGCGCCGCAGGCGGCATTGCCAGCTGTGTAATCTTGGCCTGGGCTTGGCAGAGCGTCTGTTCAATGTCCTCAAGCGGCTGGACGCCTTACTTGTCGCGCCCCTCCCGCTCGCTAGCGGTGAGAGCGGCGACCTCATGCACGGCGTGCACGAGAACCTAGCCTCACTCAGCGAGGCAGAACTGTCGGCGGGTGATCCAGAAAAATTGTTGAAGGCCAGTTCGCCCTCAAGCCCTTCTGCGATACCAGCAAGCACGGCTCGACGATCCGCTTGCCGAACTGCCGGTGGACACCGAATACATGTCGGATGAGCATACTTATGTAGAGACCAGGTCCGCTTGAATAAATACGCCAACCACCATCGACCGCGATGGCGCCGGTTTTGACCCGTTCCCATTCTGCGCTGGACTGATACCGATCCCGGAATGCGGCATCGCTGCTGCTGAAGTAGGCGTTGCGCTGCCGCAACGATGCATGGGCGAGCCGATCCGTGACGGCAATGGGATTGACGACGATAAGGGCGTCCCAAAGCGCTTGGGATTCGCCGAGCGCGGCCATGGCTTCTGCATGGCGCAGATGCGAGTGCACGTACATGAGCCCGATTTCGCGGCCAAAGAACGCGGCCGATTCGGCTCGTTGGAAAATCCTTTCCGGCCCGCCGTGATAAGCGATTGGCTTGTCCATCAGGCGCACGCCGTCGGAAAACGCAAGATGCTTTTGGATGAGGCCGAGGTGGTGGCCCGCCTGTTCCGGCGTGAAAAGACCCCCGACGATGGCCTGCGTCATGGGAAGCAGGGAATAGGAAACGCCAGTCTGGTTGTCGCTTGGGTGAAGCAGCAGTTCGGGCAAGCCGCCCTCGGGCCTGAACACGCCGTAGCCGGCCACTGCGCCATCACGAATGAGAAAATGATTGAAGTCCTCGCGCATCGCGGAGGCAAGGGAGTCCTGCTCTTTAGCCTTGTCGGAACGCCCGAAGCGACGCAGAATTTCGGAGTACCGACGAAGTTGCTGATACAGAAGCGCCACGGTCCAGCTGCTCACCATCCAGTCACGGGCTGACGGGTTGACCGGCTGAAGAGAATCGTTCCAGTCCCCGCTGCCATAGCGGATTAGACATGTGCCGGCGATGAAACGCTGGCGCACGGTCGCGATCAGCGTGTCGACGTGGGTCGCGATCAGATTGGCATGGGCTGTCTTCTCCAGGTTATCCTCGCGCCGCCAGGCGACGGGTTCGTCGAGGAAACCGAAATCGCCGGTCGCTTCCAAGTAGTCGCACAAGGCCTTCAGCGGCCAGATGATGACGTCGCCGTGCGCCTGCCTGTCCTGCACGGCGGAGTAAGGCTCCAGCATGAACCATTGGGGCCAGTCGCCTCGTTTCTCGTACTGCTGGGCAAAAATGATACGAAGAATGGCCTTGGCTGCCTCGTCGTGCTCCAGCGACAGAAGCAATTCCATGGGGCCTTGGCACACGTCGCGGGTACCCCAAGCGGCACCTATATATTGTTCAAGGCCGTGTGGAACCGTGAGATGCACAATCGCATTGTGCGCCAGCCACGGGAACATCGTGTCGATAGCCTCCGCATCAGCGTCGGCGCTCGAGCTCTTGATGCGTATGCCGCGGGTGACATTGCGCCAATAGCGAACCGAATGTGCTAGCATCGCCGCATCGTCGACGCCGTGAGTGTATTTGGCCGCCAGCACGTCCGCTCGCTTCGCATCCCTCATCGAACCGACCACAGCGAAGACGAATTCGTTCGTCAGGCATGTCCGGAGTGAGGCGAAACCACCAGCGCGGCGCTTGCCGTCAGCATAAAGCAGCTCATCGGCGCCCACGATCTCGACGCTCTCAGGCGTGCTTGTCACTAGGTGATAGACGGCCTGCGGATAACGTTGGCCCCACTGACCATCGAGATCCGGCCGATAGGTCAATCGCTTTTGTGGAGCATCGATCTCTACCCAGCCGGCATGGGCGAATTCGTTCTCACCGAGGGTGAGATGGCCAAAAACGAGGAAGCGGCATCGTTCGCCTTCAACGGTGACGCGCCACTGCACGACGGGTTCGTCTCCAGAAACAATCGCTGAGATTATAATGGTTCTGTCGCCAACCTTATAGACCCAGCGGCAGTCGTTGAGGCCTATCTCGAACACCGACGGAACCGTCAGCAACCGCCATCCATCGCCTGTGTCCATGAGCATGCGCAGCCCGCTGCCACGAGTGATATTGTAAGGGTCGCGAGAGACAGAAAAGAGCTGGTGAAAGGACGTATTGCCGACAGTGAGCTGCGCGCCGAACACGCCATGCATCCAGCAGGTCACGCACAACGTAGCCTCGTTGGGCAACATCTCTTCTCCGCTGCGCAACAATGCTCCGTGCCGGCGCAAAATAATGCGTTCTTTGTCGCGCAAAACAAAGAGACGGCTGTAGACTTCTCCGGGCGAGAAAAAAGA
>JBFXJV010000334.1:0-4151 GCA_050174515.1 Methylocystis sp. | reverse complement strand
TCAGGTCGATTGACGAGAGCGTGCGCATTGGAGATTCGATTAGGCGATCGTCCATGCTAGTCCGGAGGGTCGTCGACGACAGCGTCCTTTCCACAGCGGGCGACACTCCCGGCGTCGACCGAGAGTTAATTTGGCGCGAGCCCGTGCGCGTCACGCGACGCCAACTGCAAGGCGTGACTCGCGGCGCTGATTGGCAAGCGCGAGGCGCAATCGCGCCCGCCCTCGGCACATGCCTTTTTCCGCCATCATCGCGATGGCATGGCTCATCGAACTTGCGCGGTTCTTCCTTTAGCTCGCACGCGTGACCGACAGATGTGACGGCGTCGCCATAAGAGCGTCCCGACGCATCGTCGCGAGCGCCGAGCGCTGCGCCCGCGATTCGGATGATTTGAAGCACAGGCTTTGGCGCTCCCCGACGCGCCCGAACACGCCCCGCGCCCCGGTTGGACGGCCGGAACGTTTTTTGGGTTATAGTTCCGTCCGATACAGTCTTTGGCGTCGTGAGGCGGCGATGAGCGCTCTCCTTGTTTCGTTGATAATGCTGGCCATTGGTTCGATATGCTTCATGCGCGCCAGCTCGCGTGATTGGCGGAGCGGCATTAAGGACCGAAAGGCGTTTCTTCTTTTCTGTCTGATCTTTGGTATCGGAAGTCTTGCGCTGGCCCTGGCCGCCAAAAACGATGCACCGCTTTTTTGGTCGCGAGCTGTCGGCGCAACGCTCCTTTTAGTCAGCGCTGCAGTCGTTTTTCTACGCGATCGTTAGAAATCGAAAAATGCGACGCGTCGCCGGATCAGGGACCATAACGACAATGACACATAGGGCTGTCTCGCGACGCTGAAAATTACCAAGACGCTGGCGGATTTGCGAGAAGCCTTTGCTGACACGATCGCCGACGATCGCAACGGGCGCTTACACTTCGCGCACTGGGCCATGCAGGACTCGCGGATTCTCGACGATCTCGCCGAATCGCTCATACCCAAGGATTTGCAGCGTAAGCTGTGCAGGCTTGCGATCAAACAAACACGGGCCTCACCTCCGTCGGCAGAAGCGCCCCGACCGTGGACGTAACGGCGGGGCGCTTTTGCGTTGTGAGCGAAACTGTGGCGCCCACGACACAACCCGATCAAAAAACACAATGAACGCCTACTGCGACAGTTCATTTCTTTTGACTGAGCAGGACGAGGCGCGTTTGGTGTTGGCAATGTAACTCGCGTTTTTGAACTTAAAGAACCAAAGGAGCCTTTGATGAAGAAGCTTGCCTATTGCGCGGCGGCACTGACCCTGACTGTCAGTTCGGCGCTCGCCGCCGATCTTCCATCCCGTAAGGCGCCGGCGCCTTATATTCCGCCGCCGCCGGTCTTCAGTTGGACTGGCGCCTATGTCGGCGCCAACCTCGGCGGAGGGTGGCTCGATCGCTATAATGTGCAGGGATACGGCACCACTTGGAACGGCTTCGGTTGGTGGCCGGTCTATGTGCTCAATGGCAACAATTCGAGCGGCGGCGTCATCGGCGGCGGCCAGATCGGTTATAACTACCAGGTGTCGCCACTTTTCGTCGTCGGAGTTGAGACGGACATTCAGGGTACGAGCATTGGCGGCAGCAGCACCACCGGCGGCTGGTGGTGGGGCGGGGCGACGCGCAGCGTCAGCTGGTTCGGCACGGTTCGCGGCCGCCTCGGCGTCTCGCTGTTCAAGCCGGAGCTGCTGTTCTACGGCACGGGCGGCTTCGCTTACGGCGACGTCAAGCTGAACCTGCCTTTGTTTAGCGGTTTCCGCCAGACGGCGACCGGCTGGACCGTCGGCGGCGGCGTGGAATACGCCTTCCTGCAAAATTGGTCGGCGAAGCTCGAATATCTCTACACCAACCTTGGCGCGACCTATTCGGGCTGGTCTTCCGCGCAGCATCGCGTGCGCATGCACACGATCCGCGCCGGCTTGAACTGGCATTTCAACATGCTTTCGCCGCCGGCGCCGGTGCTAGCGAAGTATTGAACGAGCTTCATCTCAGACTTTTCACCCGGCCCTCGTGGCCGGGTTTTCTATACGACGCCTACATGCCGCCTGGGACCCACGCCGGCGACCAGTCCGGTTGTAGGCTCGCCTCTTGGCCGCCGCACGCCCTGTGAATAAAACGACGGGCCTTCAAAGGCGCGTCGCCGCCTCTTCCTCAAGTCCGTCGAGCGCCCAACGGGAACGACAGCGCCAGCGCCATCCGGGTATAGCGCGCTCGCGTCGCTGCGCCGCAGACATGGCCAGAGCCGAAGAAGATCGGAATTAAGCTCCCGTTCGTCGCGCCGTTCGACGCCGAACTGCTCCCCGCCGCCATCTGCAAATCGTCCGCAATTAGACGCCGCGCGCGTGGTTTCGCGGCCCGCAGACGATGAGCGACGACGAACTCAATCGAGCTATTGCGCAAGCGTTGAGGATTTCTCTCGCTTCCGTCGAGGAATTACCCGACGAAGACCTCGTTCAGCTCATTGCCGAATTCAACGACGTTGAGGAACGGCGACCTATTTGAACGACGCTTGACGCGGATCGAGAGCAGACGCGGCCCCGGTCGGCACTATGTATTTTCCGATGAGGAACTGGCGACGACGCAAAGCATCTATCGGAACTATCTCAGGCAAGATGCGACGCGAGAAGACTTGATGGCCTAAAGTTGAGCATGATCCTCGGAGAAATCATTCAGTTCTATCGTTCCACAACGTCACAAAGCCCGCCGTGCTCTTCGCGCGGCGGCTATCGCCACGTGGCGCGCGATTTCAGAGACGCTCCCTCGCATGAGCAACCACGAAAACCAAACGCCTTTGTGCAGACCTGCTCTGTTGACCTGACGGTCCCTTGGCAAGAGCTATGCTGTCACAGACGCGATCTCTCTCGCTCGCTCACAAGCATATGTGACAAATTGGCAACGCCCAGCAACATTTGGCGATGAAGGCGTGACAAATTCAATAACAGTTCTTGATTTATTTCTTTGTTGAAAGGACGCTTGAGCACCGGTTCTTCATGTCCGTTATCGACCATTACGAAGTGAGGAGAGCCTTTCATGACGATGAGAAAGCTCCTGCGGAGGAGAAGCGCCTTTAGGGAACTTCTCCGGAACCTTGAAACGCAGTCTTTCTGCGAAAGCGCGCCGGCCACGTCAGGCGGATGGTTAAACCAAACGCGTCCGCGCCTTGCCCACAGCTCCGCTCATGCCCCCACTCGATATTGCCGAGGCGATCGTCGATGATGGGCTTCATGTGTTGCGGCGCTAGCTGACCTTACCGTTGGTTGGCGCATGCTGGGCTAGCACACTACTCGCGAGAGACCAGATCGGGCTTCGCGATGAAGGCAATAACGTCCTACTTCAACTATGAGCAGTAGATTCGGCGAGGCATCGAGCTGAGTGGCGCTGCAATACGTTAGAGGGTCAGAACGATGGCGCAATGCGACATGACAAATGCGATCCCGAGTGACGCTAAATGGTTGGCTAAGGTAACCTACAAATCGGCTGACGGTCGATATGGCGTCAGCTATCCTTATAGTTTCCCCGAAGAATTGAGCGAATTGATCGAGGCCGCACAGGAGCCACATAAGATCATTGAGATCGAGATCTTATTGAGAGAAAGCGTTTGCTGAGGGCCTTGACAGGTTCATTGGCTTGTTCAGACGAAGGCGCTTGCACGAACAAGGCTGAAAGCTTCTTCTTTCGACTGCGTCGGGCGGACGTTGGGGCGCGTCAAGTGCATTAGCTAGAACTTAATCGGACAGACGGCGTCCTGGACCGTTACGGCGATTCACGAGCCGAGGCGTGGCGCTGATGCCGGACGGGCGCCTGCCTCGAGTCCTGGATCACCCTAAGCACGAATTTCTTCCTTTTACGCGCAACGAGATCACCCCGTCGCGGATGCGCCGGCGGAGCGCTTTTGCACGTTCAGCCTCGCTTTGACGCCAGCACATCAATCCTTTCAATTATCGGCGCCTCTGAGAAGAGCTCCGGCGCCTTTGCCATAAGCGCCTTTGCTACCTCTCCCGCAAGATGAGCGTCTCTGCCGGCTTCGTCTTGGAAGACATCGAAAATGCCGAAAGTGGTGGGCGAAATCCGAATCGCGAACCAGGACACGGTGCCAGGCTCAGCTTCAACGAGCGGCAGCGGCGACTTCAAGAA
>JBFXJV010000333.1:0-4151 GCA_050174515.1 Methylocystis sp. | reverse complement strand
GCGACGTCGGCGAGCCGGTCGAGCGGATCGATCGCGCCGGTGTCGACGGTTCCCGCCGTGCCGACGATCAGAAAGGGCCTGAAGCCCGCCGCCCGGTCGGCGGCGATGGCGCGGCGAAGATCGCGCGCGCGCATCGCCCGACGCTCGTCGGAGGGAATGAGGCGCAGATGCCGCGCCCCGAGCCCCGCCAGCTCCATCGCCTGGCGGACGCAATTATGCGCCTCCCGCGAGGCGTAAGCGATGAGCTGGCCCGAAAGCGCGCAAAGTCCGTTGAGCCGCACGTCCCTGTCGCCATAGGCCTGGTCGCGCGCGACGAGCAGGCACAGGAAATTCGCGATCGACGTGCCGGTGACGAAAATGCCGCTCGCCTCCGCCGGAAAGCCGAAGGCCTCGGCCATCCAGGCGGCGATCTGGCGCTCGACGTCTATGGCGATGTGGTTGCGTCCGCCGCAGTTCGAATTCATGCCGGCGGAAAGCATTTCCGCGATCATGCCGGCCGGCGTGCCGGCGCCCTGCGCCCAGCCCATGAACATCGGGTGGGCGTTGCCGGTCGCGAACGGCTTGATGTAGCGGTCGAAATCCTCGAGAACGGCCGAAAAATCGCGCCCTTCCTGGGGTAGCTCGCGCTTGAATCGCGCCTCGGCCTCGGCGCTCGGCGCCGTCCACACCGGACGTTCGCGCAGATCGCGCAGATGGTCGAGCATCATGTCGAGCGCGCGATGGCTCTCGGCGCGAAATTCGTCCCAGTCTTCAGGGTCGAGATTGACCGGCATGTCCAGAGCCTCGCGCGCCGGCGGCTCAGTGGAGGCGCAACGACGGTTGCGATGGTTCGCGCGAAGGCGTTTCACGCTCCTGCAAATAGCCGGGTTTCCCCTTCTGGCGCAACCTCATCTATTTTCCGATGCTTATGGCCACAGACCCGACATCTTCGACCTCGCCTTCGACCCGGTCGCCTGCAAGAAGCGGTCCGACCCCTGAGGGCGTGCCGGTGAAGATCAGGTCGCCGGCCGCGAGCGCGACATTGCGCGAGAGCGCCGCGATGATTTCGGGAACGCTCCAGATCAGATCGCCAAGATCGCCGGCCTGTCGGAGGACGCCATTGACGGAGAGCGCGATGCGCCGCTGCGCCGGATGGCCGATCTCGGCGACGGGGCGGATGGCGCCGACCGGCGCGGAATGGTCGAAGCCTTTCGACATGTCCCAAGGGCGGCCGGCGTTGCGCGCCGCGGTTTGCAGGTCGCGCCGCGTCAGGTCGATGCCGGCGGCGTAGCCGAAGACGCAGTCCAGCGCCTCATCGGCTGGAATGTCCGAGCCGCCGCGGGAGAGCGCCGCAACCAGTTCGATCTCATGGTGAAAATCATTCGTCAGCGTCGGATAGGGAATGGTCGCGCCGCTCTCGACGACCGCGTCGGCAGGCTTGGCGAAAAACACCGGCGGCTCTCCGCCTTTCGCCGGCTCCTTCCCCATCTCTCGGGCGTGGGCGGCGTAGTTCAGCGCGACACAGAAGATCCGCCGCACCGGAAAACGCCGCGCGTCCTTCGCAATGGCGACGCTTGGACAGGGCGGCGGCGGAAAGATGAATTCAATGCCCATTGCTATCTCCAAGGCTTGTTTGGCCAGCGGAATCGGGTGGACGATTTTTTTCCTCACCCTCATCCTGAGGAGCCGCCGCAGGCGGCGTCGCGAAGGACGAGGGTGAGGAAAAATACGCGAAGTCGGGCTTCCTCGTCCTTCGAGACGCGTGCTTCGCACGCTCCTCAGGATGAGGAAGCCCTTAACCCGATCGCCCTGCTTGCTTGGTGACTGCTATTATACGAGCCACGCGAATCCGCTAGGTTGTCACGTAAGGAGCTATCGCTATGTGGAATTACGATTTAGCCCTCGTGGAGTGGCCGGATGAACTGGCGTGGGTATTTGAACATCTACGCCCAACCGAATTTCGGAAATTCAAGACTTTTCGCACGGATTCAGGCCACGAGCGACGGCGTGCCCTCCATAGCCCTGTCGCTGGACTAACCGGAGAAGTTACTGTGTCGGGAGACCAGCTGACATTGCTCAAGTCTCTTTCGAAGCAAATTCGACTTTATACATTGGAAAGCCGCAAGCTTCGCATACAGTTCCGTGGGCAACACACTGAACTGTCGTCTTCCATTACATTCGGCGACAACTATCGACTATCGACGCACGTCGTTCAAATTGATCTAGTTAATCATTCCATTTGAAGAAAACTCGCAAGCTGAGAAAGCGGTCTCCCTCATCGCCCCATTGCGGCCGATCAATCATAATCGGCAGGATCGAAGCTGCGCAGCGTGCCGCAGAATTCGCAGGTGACGCCGATGCGGCCGTCGTCGCCGATCATGTCGCGGCGCTCCTGCGGTGAGAAGCTTTTCAACAGTTTGTCGATGCGCTCCTGCGAACAGCGGCAGAATTCCTCCAGCGCGCGTTCAGCGAAGACCTTGACGCCGCGCTCATGGAACAGGCGATAGAGCAGGCGTTCGCTCGACAGCGCCGGATCGACAAGCTCGTGATCTTCCAGAGTCGCGGCAAGCGCCTGGCCCTCGGTCCAGTGATCGTCGTCGTCTTCCATGAGCTCCAACGCGCCCTCGGGCGCGTCGCCAGGGGGAAGATCGCGGGCGCGCGCGCCGCCGGACGGCAGATATTGCAGGAGCAGGCCGCCGGCGCGCCAGCTTCGTCCCTGAGGGGTGACGCTTTCGGCGACGGCCAGTCTGACGAAAGACGGAATCTGCTCCGATTGCTGGAAATAGAGATGCGCCGCCTCGGCGAGGCTTTCTCCCTCCAGCGGCACGACGCCCTGATAGCGCGCGGCGTCTTCCTCGCGCTCGATCGTCAGCGCGAGATGACCCCGCCCAAACAGCGCCGCCGGCGCAACGTCGTGGATGTGCGCGACGCGCTCCGGATCGAAACGGGCGAAACCCCGGAGTTTCCCCGGCGCGTCATAATCGACGACGAGCATGTCGACCGGACCGTCGCTGCGCGTCTGCAATTGAAAGCGGCCATGCGATTCGAGAATAGAGCCGAGAAGCGCGGCGAGCGCCACCGCCTCGCCGAGCAGGCGGGCGACTTGCGGCGGATAAGCGTAATGATTGAGGATGGAATCGACGGTGGGGCCGAGGCGCGCGACCCGGCCGCGCAGGTCGAGCGCCTCGACCGCGAAGGGCAGCACCCTGTCATCCTCGGAATAATACGCCGCCGGGCGGCTCGGCGCCGGATCGCCGCCTTGCGGCATCAGACCTGCCCCGGCGCGAGACACCAGCACAACACGCCCTTCTGGGCGTGCAGTCGGTTTTCCGCTTCGTCGAAGACGACCGACTGCGGCCCGTCGATGACTTCCGCGGCAACTTCCTCGCCGCGATGCGCCGGCAGACAATGCATGAACAGCGCATGTTTCGCCGCCGCGCGCATCAGTTTCGCGTCGACCTGATAGGGCGCGAGCGCGGCGCGGCGCTGGTCCTCGTCGGCGTCGCCCATCGACACCCAGCAATCGGTGATCACGGCGTCGACGCCCGCGACCGCTTCATACGGGTCGCGCGTCAGATTCATCTTCGCGCCATTGGCTTTCGCCCAGCCGACGAGTTCGTCCGAGGGCGCGAAATCCTTCGGCGTCGCGACATTGATCGTGAAGCCCAGCCGGCCGGCCGCATGCACCCAGCTTGCGAGCACATTATTGGCGTCGCCGCTCCAGGCCACCGTGCGGCCCTCGATCGGACCCAGATGTTCCTCGAAGGTCATGACGTCCGCCATCACCTGGCAGGGATGCGATTGCTTGGTCAGCCCGTTGATCACCGGCAGGTTGCCGTAGCGGGCGAGCTCCATGAGATCCGGATGCGAGAGAATGCGCACCATCACGGCGTCGAGAAAGCGCGCGAGCACGCGCGCCGTATCGGCGATGGTCTCGCCGCGGCCCAGCTGCATTTCGGCGCCGGTCAGCATGATCGTTTCGCCGCCGAGTTCGCGCATCGCGATATCGAAGGAGACGCGCGTGCGGGTCGACGGCTTGTCGAACACCATGCCGAGATATTTGCCGGCGAGCGGCCGTTCGGTCGGCTCTGCGCCCTTGACGCGGCGCGATTTGAGCGATTTGGCGATATCAAGAATGCGCCGCAGCTCTTCGCCGGAATGGTCTGAGAGGT
>JBFXJV010000332.1:0-4161 GCA_050174515.1 Methylocystis sp. | reverse complement strand
CCGGCCATGAAGGCGAGCGCCGATTCGAAGAAGTCGAGCCGGCCGAGAGCGGGAAATTCGTCAAGCATCAGCAGCACGCGATGGCGGCGGTTTGTGGCGTCGAGTTCCTCCGTCAGTCGCCGGCCGATCTGGTTCAATACCAAACGCACGAGCGGCTTTGTGCGCGAAATGTCGGAAGGGGGCACGACGAGATAGAGCGTCGCCGGCCGCTCGCCCGAAACGAGATCGTCGATCCGCCAGTCGCAGCGGCGCGTCACTTGCGCCACGACGGGATCGCGATAGAGGCCAAGGAACGACATGGCCGTCGATAGGACGCCGGAGCGCTCGTTTTCGGATTTGTTCAAGAGCTCGCGCGCCGTGGAGGCGACGACGGGATGCGGCCCCTCGGCGCCAAGATGCTTCGTCGTCATCATCGCGCGAAGCGTCGTCTCGATCGGGCGTTTAGGGTCGGAGAGAAAATTGGCGACGCCGGCGAGCGTTTTGTCGGCTTCGGCGTAAAGGACATGCAGGATCGCGCCGACGAGAAGCGAATGGCTGGTCTTTTCCCAATGATTGCGGCGCTCCAGCGCGCCTTCCGGATCGACGAGAATGTCGGCGACATTCTGCACGTCGCGCACTTCGGCCGGCCCGCGCCGCACTTCGAGCAAGGGATTATAGGCGGCGGAATGAGCGTTGGTGGGATCGAACAGCAGCACGCGGCCGAACCGCGCCCGCCAGCCGGCGGTGAGTGTCCAATTCTCGCCCTTGATGTCGTGGACGATCGCGGAGCCCGGCCAAGTGAGCAAGGTCGGCACGACAAGGCCGACGCCTTTGCCGGATCGCGTCGGCGCGAAGCAGAGAACATGCTCCGGCCCGTCGTGGCGCAGATAGTCGCGCTCGAGGCGGCCGAGCACGACGCCATCGGCGCCGAGCATTCCGGCGCTGCGGACCTCGCTTTCCGTCGCCCAGCGCGCCGAGCCATAGGTGACGACATTTCGCGCCTCGCGCGCCCGCCAGATCGACATGAGAATCGCGACCGCGATGGAGGCGAAGCCGCCGGATGCTGCAATGAAAGCGCCTTCAACGAAGACGTGGGGCGCGTAAGCGTCGAAGTGATACCACCACCAGAAGAAAGCCGGCGGGACATAGAAAGGCCAAGAGCCGATGGTGAACCACGACGGCCCCAGCTCGGGCTGGAAAGCCAGCCGCCACGCCGTCCATTGCGTCGCACCCCACGTAGTGGCGAGCACGATCGCGAAGACGACGAGAATCTGACCCCAGAGAATGCGCGCGGCGGACATGCGCGCGAGCATCCGACGCTGAAAGAGCGGCGCCAACAGGGAAAGTGCCTTCGTCGCAGTTTATCGCGTTACAGCGCGCAAACACCGGGAGGTGCCATTTCCGAACCTGTTGGGGGTAAAACCCAAAATCTTTTTGTGTCGACCCAAAACGAGCGTCGCGGAAAACTGCCCTTGAGGATGCCATGATCCAGAGAGGACATGCCCTCTCCTCCGACGGCGGTGGATTCCTTTAGATCGGCTATGGATCAGGGCTATAGGTGAACGCCGCCACGTAGCTGGTGCCGGGGCCGGCGGTGCTGAGCGACGTCAACCTCACATAGTAGACCCCTGCTGCGATTCGGGCTTCCAACTGCACGGGCGGAAGGAAGTCCAATGGCGGCACCCCACTCGATTGGCCGACGGCTATTGTCCTGCCAATCTCGTCGAGGATTTCAAGGCCGACCGGTCGATAGAGCCTATACAAGCCGCTTGTCAATTTTCCTGACCGTGGGATCGAAAACTTTAGCCATTGTTCAGCCTCGTTCGTGCCGATCCATTCTCGCAAAGTGTATTGCTTGAAAGGGTCGAGTGCCGGAGGAAGGTGGTTATCGCCCCGAACGTACCGGGTGCCCTTGTACAGACCGTTTTGGCTAAAAATTCCAACGTCCAGCTCAGTAACGAAGGGCGCTTCCTCCGTCGAAGGACCGGGTCTAAGTGCACCAAGGGGCAACGAAAGCGCAACGTCATAATTTATCGGTGGTACCGGGTGTCGATTGAAGATTTGGAGACAGTAGAAGCCTGGATCCAACAGATAGTGGAGGTCGGGCCGCGGACGGCCCCTCCCGGCCACCATGAATCTCCCGCCGTCATTGCGATCGATGACGTCTATCTGCTGATCGAACAGCGTATGGAAGCGCGTGACTGAGGCGGTTCCACTAACCGTCAAGTAGAAGCGGTAGCTTGCAGTTGGATTACTCGGATCAAGGGTCCCTTGCACCCGCCGTCCATCGGGGTTCGACGACAGATCGCTGCCAGTTTTGCAATCAGGGCCAGGAGTATCCGGAATCGGTAAGAACGTCGGGGTGATCGCCAAGTCATATGTTACGTGCCTGCCATTGGCCGATCCGGGCGAGGTGAAAATACGAAGATAATAGGTGCCACCTGCCAGTTCGAGAGTGAAAAACTCAACGGGATTGCCTTGGCCCCGTGCAATCGGGTCTCCTCCACCCGGTCGGTCGAACACTTCGATCGCTACCGTCGTGTCCGGCAACTCTTTCATGAAGAAGTTCAGCTTCCATCGGGTCCCGCCGGGAATGGAAAACTTGTAATAGTCCTCTGTATCGAATCCGCCGATAACAATCCCGAGCGCACCAGTCACGTGAACCCCTCGCGGCTGGCCGTTCGGTCCGATTCGCAGCGCATCAATTATTTCAGCCCGCTCAAAGGAGTTATTGAAACCAGACTGGTCGTTGTCGGGAAGCCAGCTGTCGGCGAGGGCAGACAAGGGCGAACACGTCGCCAGAAAAAGACGCACAAAGGATGCGCAACATTTCAGTTGCTCCCGTTAAATCGAAGAGCTTAAACTATATCCCGATTCCTCGTCGCCACCCAAGGCTCCATTCCACGGTGCCGCCGGGCGACATGACGCCGGAGACGTGTTTCCCGAGTTTTCGTTCGAGCGACGGCGACCAGGGGACGAGGCTGAAGCCAAGACCATCGTCAATCATGGCGTAGCGGCCGGAGGCGAGCGTGAGGCGCTGGCGATAGACGCCGGCGACGGACTCTCCCTCAGCTACGGTATGGCGCGGGAGGCCGGTCTGCGCCGAGAGTCGCGCGCCAGTTTCGTTGAGCTCGCGTGCGCGCAAAGTGTCGAGCAAATCGCGCGCGAAAACGAATCCCTGGCCCTGTCGCCGGGCCAACCCCTCAGTGTCGAGATGTGCGGCGCGCGCCTCCATCGCGTCTCGCACCTCGCGGCCAAAGCCGGCTGCTGAAAGCGGCATCGGCTCCTTGGCGACGAGGCGGCGGTCGAGCCAGGTGGCGCCGGGCGCATGGATTTGTTCCTCGATCGTGAGATCGGAGCGGACGGCGAGGACGAGACGCGATGATGCGCCCTCGCGCGACGGCAGGCGCCTGACCTCGACGATAGCGCCCGGCGCGGCGTCGCTCGTCGTGTCGATATCCGTGAAGCGAACGTGGTGAGCCCGGCCGTCGACGCCGTCGATGACCGCAAAGGCGGAGCCCTTCAGTTCGTCGTCGAGGCCGCGCGAGACGAGACGGCCGATGACCGGATCGCCGCGCGCCTCGCCGTCCCAAACAAAGTCGGCGGTGGCGCGATCGATGCCGCGCTCGGTCAGGCCGCGATGGATGCGTTTGATCACGTCGCCGCGTTCGCCGAGCACGCGAAGGACGCTCTGTGCTTCCTCCGCCATGATCCATTGTCCGGGGCCAAGCGGCGCGGCGAGGCCAAGTTTCTCCAGCTTGCGGGCGCGCGCGACCAGTATGGTTCGTTCGACGTCGTTCTCCTGGCTGCCGCTTGACCGAAGATCGATCACGCCATCGCGGCGGGAGGCTTCGCGCGCGAGCGCCTGATCGAGCGGCGTCCAGCGGTCGGCCTCGACTTGGCTTTCGAGAGCGCGGCGAATCTCCTGGTCGGCGCGGGGACCAAGCTCCAAGGTGACGAGCTGCTCGGCCCGAGCGCGCATGCCTCGGCTGATGTAATCGCGGCTGATGACGAGATCTCCGCCGTCGTCGGCGCGTCCGCGCGCCAGCACATGGACATGCGGGTGCTCGGAGTACCAATGGTCGATCGCGACCCAATCGACGCCCGAGCCAAGATCGCGCGACAATTGCGCCATCAGGTCGCCCGAGAAGGCGCGAAGATCGGAAACCTCGGCGGCGTCAA
>JBFXJV010000331.1:0-4173 GCA_050174515.1 Methylocystis sp. | reverse complement strand
CCGCCACAGTCGCGCGGCGCATCGTCGAACAGGGACTGACGGTTCGCGACGTCGAACGACTGGCTCAAGAGCAAAGCGAGAAGGTTCGTCCGTCGAAAAATTCCGCGCGCCCCGCCAAGGACGCCGATACGCGCGCATTCGAAAAGACATTGAGCGATGCGCTTGGCTTGAACGTCGAACTGCGGCCGAACGGCGAGAAGGGCGAAGTGCGGATCAAATATCGCTCGCTCGAACAGCTCGAGTCGCTCTGCCGTCTCCTCAGCGAATAGGCTTTCGCGCGCGAGAGCTGACGATCATCAGCCCGTTGCAGGCTCGCCGACGCCAATGCCGATCAATCACGCTCCCTTTTGGCATGTTCGCCGACAAGGTCTTCGTTATAGCATGCGTTCGACAAGTCGAAATTCGGTCACGCTAGCGGGGCCGGTCAGACTGGATCTGCGGATATTGGCGCGGCGGACGGCAGACGCGAGCAAAATTGAAATTTCACGCTCGCGCCTGCGCCTCGATCAATGATCCATGCGCATTGCGCGGTGTCCGTGCCCATGGGGCTTCAGCACATGGAAGAGAAGCACGGCGAAGCGGCGCTTCTGTGCATCGTCAAGACTGTCGAAGAGCGGTTTCGCTGCGTCCGCGAGCTTGCCGAGCTCTGCGCCCCGTGTCGTGAGTCCCTGAGAACGCAACCGCAGGCCCTCAATGACATTGTGATGTTTGTGAATATCGTCCCATTTTTCGTGCATGTCGGCCCGACGATCCGCGCGAGCCTTTCCAACTTCGCGCAACGCGACTTCGAACGCAGGCCATGCTTTTTCCTGCGCTGCGGATAGCTTCAGGCCGGCCATTAAGGCGGCTACCCGTGCGTCCAGGAAAGCCGCGCGATCTTCCGGAGAGAAACCGTGATCACTGGCCTCAGCTGGCTGATCGGTTGCAGGTGGGACGGCAAAGGCGGTCCCTGACAGACCGGTCGCAGCGAACATCGCCGCGGACATCAAGGTGATGAGTTGTTTGCGCAAGACGTGGCCTCGACTGGAGTGGGTTGGGGATGGTTGGCTCCCCTCATTTATGGTTGCGCCCGCGAACGCCAAATTAACCTTTGGTAACGAGCGCCGCGCACGCCGTTATGGCGTAGCGTCTGACCCGCCAAGTTTCGAGGAGATGGGGCTCATTGTCGCTACTACGCTCTGCATTTGCGGCGTAGACAGCTCCTCAATTGGCGCCGTCGTGGACTACGTTTCGTTCCCAAATTAGTCCCAACGCATGGGCGAATCCGCTTAGCGATAAGGACGTCGCAGTTCGTCGGATTGCGCCGCTTGGCTGCGAAGCCGGGGCGCCAGCGTCCGATGGACTCGGGTCATGAAGGCGACGGCGAAGAGCGGCGTCAGCACATTCAATCCCGGCGTTGCGACGAAGACCGCGATGAACAGCCCGGCGACGAAAAGCCCAAACGCGTGGCGCCGGCGCAATTCGTCCGACTCCCGCAGCGAACGAAAACGCGTCGCGGCGAAGAGAAAATATTCGCGACCGAAGAGATAGGCGTTGGCGAGGAGAAAGGCCGCGGCGTTTATTCCCGGCACGAAGAGCAGCAGCAGGGCAAAGAAATTGACGATCGCCGACACGCCTGCAAAGCGCAGCCCCATGAAAATCGCTTGAGTCGCGGGAATGGCGCGCCCGCGCTGTCCCGGCGGATAGAGATCCGCTTCGACATGATCGGCGAGATCGTCGAGGAACAGTCCCGACACCAGCACGGAGACAGGCGCGATAAGAAAGGCCATCAGGAAGAAGAGCCCCGCGCCCGTCGCATAGGCCAGCATCGTCCGCAGCCAGGGATGATCGACCATCACGAAGGATAAAGCGAGCCTGTCGAGACCGACCCAAGCCAACGCCAGCATCAGGAAAGTCATGCCGAGACTTTTGGCGAGGACCGCGCGGAACGGCGGCGTCATGATTTGCCGCAGGGCCGCCAAGGCGGCGTCGAACATTTCAATCATGGCGAATGGGTCACGGCCAGTCGGTCACGGCGGCGCGAGAGGGGCGTCGCATCCGCCATGCAGATGGCGTGTCGCGGGGCGCAACGCAAGCGCCGCCTCAGTCGATTCCGCCGACGTTACTTGGCCAAATGCGCGCCGAGATTTTCGAGGCCTTTCTCGAATTGGTCGCCGATCATCTTGTCGCGACTGACGAAAATATTCATCGCTCTGCCAATCAGGCCGGCTTTGCCCGACATGCTCCACGCGACATTAGTCTTGCCGGTCCCGGAAACGCCGCCAAATCCCAGCGCTCGCGCGAGCCATCCACTTTCACTCACTTCACCTTCGGGAGAAAGAACAAATGTTACGTTGCTGGTCGCCGCGAATGGCTTGCGCATATCGAGATTGAGGTCGACGCGCTCGCTTGGCCGACTGTCGACGATCGTCAAGCGGCCTGCGCCGATTTTTTTGTCGCCGGACCATTCGAAGGCCGCGCCGGGACCGGCGCCAGGTCCCTCGTAACGGGTCTCGGCGTTCGGATCGAGCTTGGCCCAGGGAGACCATGATTCCCAATTGCGAAGATTGTTGATCGCGGCAAAAACCTTGTGTGGCGGCGCGTCGATCACCGCCTCGCGTCGCACCACGAAACTGTCCGGCTGAACGAAAATGGCCAATGCAAGCAAAGCGGCGCCGATGCAAATCGCGAGAAATAGCAAGTCGGTCATGAATCCTCCTCCGGTAGCTGCTCGTGAAGCGCCCGCGACAAAATTAGCGCGCCGGGTTCAGGCTTCGAACGATCGCATTGCCGCAGCCAGCGCAGACGCAGGCGCTTCCTCGATGCGAAAATCTGCTTCGCCCAGCGCCGCCGCGGCGATGAAGAAACCGCCGCGCCGCCATTGCGCAACGTCGTATTTCTCGCCAGCGTCACAGGTAATGGCGGGCGGCGACAGTCTGACGACGAAACTGTCGAGCCCGCGCGCCAGTCCTCGCCCGTCGGCCTTCAACACGGCTTCCTTGAGAGTCCAAATCGCAAAAAAAATTTCGCTCTGCACGACCGGATCGGACTGAGCGCGCAAAAGCGCCGCTTCTTCGGGCGCGAAGTAGCGTTCGGCGACGTTGAGCGCGTTTCGAGGCTTCAGCGCGGATTCGACGTCGACGCCGATCTCGCGCCCCGTGGCGATCGCCACAGCGGCCATGCCACGCGTATGCGAGAGGCTGACGCTAAGGCCGGCGCACGGCGCACATAGAAAGGGCTTGCCATGCGGCGTCGCGTCAAAACGCCATTCGCGCGGCGAAATGTTGATTAAACGCTCGGAAAGGCGCGCGCGCAGCAGCGCATGCGCGGCGACATAGGCGCGGCGGTCGGATTCGAAAGCGAAACGCTGCGCCCGCGCGGCTTCGACGTCATCGAGAAGCGCTGCGAGCTTCGGCCATTCATCGTCGGCGATCGCCGTAACGTCGATGAACGACACATCGACGACGCCGGCGGACCCCTTGTGAGCAGCGTTGGCCGACGTCAGGAGACTCCGAGCTTCTTTTGAAGATTGGTCGAGGACGTCGTGTATTGGAAGAGAAGCTTCTTGTCGGGATAGATGTAGCGATGCGCCTTCTGCGAAGCGAGCGCGGCTTCGTGAAAGCCCGAAAGAATGAGCTTCAATTTGCCGGGATAGGAATTGATGTCGCCGACGGCGAAAATGCCGGGATGACTTGTCTCGAATTTTTCAGTGTCGACGGGAACGAGATTCTCATTGAGCTGAAGTCCCCAATCGGCGACCGGACCAAGCTTCATGGTCAGGCCGAAGAAGGGCATCAGCCGCTCACAGGCGAGTTTTTCCTCGACGCCGTCATTGCCTTTGAGCGTGGCGCTGATCAACTCGCCGTCCTCGCCTTCGACGGCGGTGATCTGGCCGAGCCTGAAGTCGATCTTGCCCGCCGCCACAAGCTCCTGCATCGCCGTAACCGAATGCGGCGCGGCGCGGAACTGGTCGCGGCGATGAACGAGCGTGAGGCTTTTCGCGACCGGCTGCAGATTGAGCGTCCAGTCGAGCGCCGAATCGCCGCCGCCGACGATCACGACATTCTTGTCGCGGAAATCCTCCATGCGGCGCACGGCGTAATACACCGACTTGCCTTCATAAGAGTCGATCTTCGGGATCGGCGGCTTTTTGGGCTGGAACGAGCCGCCGCCCGCGGCGACGAAAACCACCTT
>JBFXJV010000330.1:0-4179 GCA_050174515.1 Methylocystis sp. | reverse complement strand
GCGCGACGCTGAGCAACTCCTCGCGCACGACGTTTGCTTCGACCTCCGGCAGGCCGAGGCCGCGCCGCAGCGGATTGTGATGGGCGAGGGCGCGCGCGATCTTGTCGTCGAGCCGGTCGGGCTCGGCAAGGTCCATAAGGCGAATCGAGCGGCGTCCGACCTTGTCCTCATAGGCCGGGCCGATGCCGCGCTTGGTCGTGCCGATCTTGGCGCCGCCGCCGGCCTCCTCGCGATGCGCGTCGAGCTCGCGATGCAGCGAAAGAATGATCGGCGCATTTTCCGCGATCTTGAGATTCATCGGCGAAATCTCGACGCCCTGCTCCCGCAGCCGATCGATTTCCCCGACGAGAAAATGCGGATCGACGACGACGCCGTTGCCGATGACCGACAGCTTGCCCGGCCGCACGATTCCCGAAGGCAGCAGCGCAAGCTTATAGGTCACGCCGTCGATGACCAGCGTGTGCCCCGCGTTATGTCCGCCCTGGAAGCGCACGACGACGTCGGCCTCGAGCGACAGCCAGTCGACGATTTTGCCCTTGCCCTCGTCGCCCCACTGGGCGCCGACCACCGCCACATTCGCCATGGCCGTATCTCGATCTCCAACAGAAAAAGCCCCGCGCGGTAACGCCGGGGCTGGTTACGGCAAGGGTTTAGCGCATGCCGCAAGCACGGTAAAGGCCCCGCAGGCGACGCGGGCGGGCTGTAATTTTCAGCGGAATTTGCATTTGGAAACGACGAAGGAAGCCGGGATCGTCGCCAGCCCCTGTCGCTCGCATTCCATAGCACGCCCGCCGGATCGAGCGCCCGACGCTCACAGATGGCCGCGCGACTCCGCATCGCGCTCCTCGATCTCGATCCGCGCCGTCGCCTCCGTTCCAGGCTGCAACGCAAGCTCAGGGTTTTCGGCCTCAATGACGACGTCGACTGTCGCGCCTTCTTGCGGCGACGCCGGGCGCCGGACTTCGACCACCTTGCCGACGAAGGTCCGCCCGGAGGCGGCGGGGCTCGTGAGCAGCGCCTTCGCGCCCGGCGTTATAGCGAGGGCGCTCTCGCCCTCCGCCTTGGCGCGGAGGCGAACAGTCTCTGCGTCCGCGACGATGAAAAGCGGTGCGCCGGGCTCGACGCGCGCGCCAACCGCCGTCCGCTGGACGACAAAACCTGCAAGGGGCGCCATGATCTCGACTCCAGCCCGCGCCGCCTGCGCCTTCGTCACCGCCTCCCGGCGTTGCGCGACTTCGGCCTCGGCGCGCTCGACTCGCGCCTGCGCGCGGGCAAGGACGCGTTGCGCCGCTCTAAGCGACTTGCGGCTCGCGGCGCGACGTCCCGAACGCGCCTTCCGTCTGTCGAAATTCGCCTGCGCCCTCGTCTGAGCGCTCTGGCGTTGGGTCAGTTGCCGCTCGGCGGCGGCCAGCGCGCCTTTCTCGCGCGCCAGCGCCTCGTCGAAGAGCTGCGGATCGAGCGTCGCGCATGTCTCGCCCTTCTCCACTCTCGCGCCGACCTCGCAAGCCAGCTTGGCGATCACGCCAGCCGTAGGAGTGGAGACCGGCGTCTCCAATATTGGGGCGATCAGGCCGCTGACGACTATCGTTCGGTCGGCCGGCGCGCGCGCAATTGGCGCTTCTTCACGCGTGAGACTGGCGTGCGTATGCAGATAGAACGCGCCGGTTACGACGACGAGGAGCAATCCCAACAGGCCGGCGACGACAGGCCGAATCCACTCCCCCGGAGCGATGATGGCGGCTGCGCCGGGGGTTTGCGGGGCGGGCGCGCCGCGTGGCGCGGGAGCTCTCGCCGTCGACCGGAAAATGGCCTTCTCGACCTCGACGAGCAGGAACAACACGACGCTCGCGCCGACGATATGCTGCCAGATCTCGGGGTCGAGCGGCGTCGTGTTGAACAACGCCTGCATAAACGGCGCGTATGTGAACATCGCCTGCAGCGCGACAACGATGGTGACGGAAATCAGCACCGCGCGACTGCCGAACAAGCCCTTCAGCGACAGCGACGACTCGGAAAGGAAACGCGCGTTGAAGAGGTAAGCGACTTCGCAGGCCACGAGCGTGTTGACCGCGACCGTTCGTGCGCTGTCGAGCCCCATGCCTCGCGCCTTCTCCAACTCATAGAGTCCGAAAGTCGCGAGCAGCATCAGCAAAGAAACGAAAACGATGCGCCACACGAAATAGCGCGACAGGATTGGCTCGCTCGGAGCGCGCGGGGGACGCAGCATGACGCCCTTGGTTGGCGGTTCGAATGCAAGCGCGAGGCCGAGCGTGACGGCGGTAATAAGATTGACCCAAAGAATCTGCACCGGCGTCACCGGCAGAGTCTCGCCCATGGCGATTGCGGCGATGACGGTGAGCCCTTCGCCGCCATTCGTCGGCAAGATGTAGAGGATCGTCTTCTTGAGATTCTCGTAAACGACGCGACCCTCATGCACCGCTTGAACGATCGAAGCGAAATTGTCGTCGGCGAGCACCATTTCCGCGGCCTCCTTCGCCGCCTCGGTGCCATTGACGCCCATGGCGATTCCGATGTCCGCGCGCTTCAGCGCGGGCGCGTCATTCACGCCATCGCCGGTCATTGCGACGATTTCGCCGTGCTTTTGCAACGATCGAACGAGTCGTAGCTTATGTTCGGGACTGGTCCGCGCAAACACGGTCGCGGCGCTCACCGCCGCGCCGAGATCTTCGTCGCTGATAGCGTCGAGGTCGCGGCCGGTAAGCGCCAAATCTGGTCTTTCCAGCCCGAGCTCGCGGGCGATCGCCGTCGCCGTCGCCACGTGATCGCCGGTGATCATTTTGACCGACATGCCGGCCGTCGCGCACTGTCGGATCGCTTCGATGGCCTCGGGGCGCGGCGGATCGACCAAGCCGATGAGCCCGACAAAAACAAGCCCGGACTCGACATCGGCGAACGCCAGTTGCTGCTGTTCTTCTTCAGCCCTCTTGGAGGCGACCGCCAAAACCCGCTGCCCGCGCGTGGCCATCTCAACGATGCGCTGGTGCCAGCACGCGCAGTCGAGCGGGCGCTGCTCCCCGCGCACGCCCTGCTCCCAGAAGCACATTTCGAGCAGCCGCTCGGGCGCGCCTTTGACGAAAATGTAGCCGACGCCGTCATGGTCGTGATGCAGCGTCGCCATGAACCGATGCTGCGACTCGAAGGGAATCTCATCCGTTCGCGGCAGCTCCAGCGCCAGCTCGTTCAGATTGACGCCACCTTTGACGGCGGCGGCAAGCAAGGCGCCTTCGGTGGGATCGCCCTCGATGGTCCAGGCGCCATCCTTCTCCCGCAGCGCGGCGTCGTTACACAGCGCAATCGGGCGCAAGGCGGTCGCCAGGTGAACGTCCTCGCCGACGACGACATCCTTGCCGTTACGCAAAAATCCCCCATGGGGGTCGTAGCCTGTCCCGGTCGTCTCATAGACTCCGCCGGAAGTGACGATCGAACGCACGATCAACTCATTGAGCGTCAGCGTGCCGGTCTTGTCCGAGCAGATCGTGCTGACCGCGCCGAGCGTCTCGACCGCCGGCAGCTGGCGAATGATCGCCTTGCGCCGCGCCATGCGCTCGACGCCGATCGCCAGCGTGATGGTGATGATCGCCGGCAACCCCTCGGGAATCGCCGAAACCGCCAAGCCGACCGCCGCCATGAACATCTCGCCGGCGTCGAAATTCCACACCAGCGCGCCAAAGGCGAAGACGGCGGCGCATACGACAAGAATGACGACAGTGAGCCAGCGCGCGAATTCGTCCATGCGCTGGAGCAGCGGCGTGGAGAGCGTCTCCACCTCGGCGAGCATGGCGTTGATGCGCCCGATCTCGGTCGCCGCGCCCGTAGCGACGACGACGCCTGACGCCTGACCATAGGTCACGACGGTGCCCGAATAGGCCATCGAGGCGCGATCGCCGAGCGCCGCATCCGCCGCGACCGGCGCCGGGTCCTTGTCAACCGGCAGCGACTCGCCGGTCAGCGCCGACTCTTGCACTTTGAGCGACTTGATTCGGATCAGACGAATATCCGCGGGAATTCTGTCGCCCGACTGGACATAGACGATGTCGCCGGGAACGACGGCGCTCGTGTCAATGACGACGCGCTGCCCATCGCGAACCACAGTGGCTTGGGAGGAGAGCATGTTGCGGACGGCCTCCATCGCCCTTTCCGCCTTGCCCTCCTGAATGA